>JAFDHF010000067.1 GCA_019308905.1 Deltaproteobacteria bacterium | reverse complement strand
TTGTGAGCCGGTCTCTGAAGATCCTCGGTGCGCCTCCTCCGGTCTATCTGGGCATCAACAGGATCCTCGTCATCCTTTTTCCCTTGCTGGCAACGGTGCTTCTCTTTCAGATCAAGAGGATGTACCCCCTTCCCAGGGTAAGCCGGGCCGGGCGGACCTTCTGGAGCCGTTTTCTCTTCCACGCGGTCCGGCTCTGGCCTCTTGCCGCAGGTGGCTTTGTATGGTTGATCTTCATATTCATTGCGGCGGGCTACCGTGAAGGGGTTTCTTTCCTCCTTTTTGCCACCCTCAAGACCCTCGCAGTCCTTGTGATCCTGTGGGGTTTACTTCGCCTCATCGGCCCTCTTTTCAACAGGTTGTTCAGTCTCGGACGGGAGATGGAGGCGCGGTTCCCCGGCCTTGAGGCCAAGACGAATCGATACGTCGGGACCCTGAGGCGGATTGTCGAAGGCGTTGTCGCAGCGCTCGGTACAGGCACGATTCTGGAGTTCTGGGGCCTCCACGTCTCCTGGCTCGTCACGTCGGAGCTGGGATCGACTATCCTGTCCCATCTTATCGCCATAGCCCTGGCCGTTGGCCTGGTGATGGCAATCATCGATATCAACGGTTTTGTAGCCGATCGACTCGCCAAGCCCAGGACGGATTCGAAGGGCCGTGCCGTCGAGCCAGGGAGAACGAAGAGGACCCTGATCCCCCTGATCCACTGGGTCATCAACGTAGCCTCCGTATTTGTGGGAGCGGTCGTCGTCCTCAGTCAGTTGGGGGTCAACGTGACACCGATTCTGGCAGGCGCAGGTATCCTCGGACTGGCTGTCGGCTTCGGTGCCCAGTCACTTGTCAAGGATTTCATCAACGGCCTCTTTATTCTCTTCGAGGGCAGTGTGGCTGTCGGGGACGTGGTGGTGATCAACGGGACCGGGGGGCTGGTCGAAGGTGTAACCCTCCGGACCGTCAAGATGAGAGATCTCGCAGGAAACGTACACGTGATCCCCAACGGGAGTATCAACATGATTACCAATATGACCAAAGAGTATTCACGATACGTCTTCGACGTGGGGGTTGCATACAGGGAGAACGTCGACGAGGTCATGGATGTTCTCAGGGAGATCGGCGAGTCGATGCTGAAGGACCCGGAGTTCAAGGACGACATACTGGAACCCCTGGAAATCCTCGGCGTAGACCGTTTTGACGATTCGGCAGTGGTCATCAAGGCGAGAATCGCCACAAAGCCGATAAAGCAATGGAGGATCGGCAGGGAGTTCAACCGGAGAATCAAGAAGGTATTCGATGAAAGAAATATTGAAATCCCCTTCCCCCACACAACCGTGTACTGGGGTGAGCCCAAAACAGGTCGACCCCATCCTCTGACAATTCAAATCAGCGGGCAGACGGGGAACAAGGCGGAAGACCCGGCCTGACAGCCGGCCATGAAGAGTCGAACGGCTCGACTTCAGGAGGGATGAATTCCTGGTCACGGCCTCACCGTTCCCGCTCTACCCTTTGATGGCGCCGGCGGTGAGCCCCCGGACCAGATACTTCTGAAAGAACATGAAAAAGACAACAACCGGAATGGCCACAACCACCGATGCCGCCATCGAGTCCCCCCATCGAATGTCGTACTGGGTGGCCATGGCGGCAATGCCCAGGGGTAGGGTCTTTTTTGCCTCGGAGCTGATCATCACGAGGGCGTAGAGATAGTCGTTCCAGGTCAGGACAAAGCTGTACAAGGCGATCGCAACGACCCCGGGCATCGAAAGAGGGAGGGTGATTTTCAGGAAAGCGCCCAACATGGAGCATCCGTCGACCATGGCCGCCTCTTCGAGTTCCCTGTATCCGCCCGAGAAGAAAGAGCTCAGGGTCCACAGAGCGAGGGGGACGACGAAGGTCACATTTGTCAGCATCAGGCCGAACAGACTGTTCACCAACCTCAAGCGGGATAGAATCACGAAGAGGGGGATTATCAGCAGGACAGAGGGAAGCATATAGGAGAACAGAATGAGCCGGGAAAATATCCTGATTCCAAAGAACCTGAATCTGGCCAGACTGTACGCACCGAATACGGCGATGGCTACCGATATCAACGTGGTCGACGATGCCACGATGATGCTGTTCTTGAAATAGACCAAAAACGATATGTCGGTCAGAATGGTTCTGTAGTTTTTGAGCGTGAAAGGGCTTGGGATCCATTTTGGAGGTGATCTGAAGACGTCGGCAAGAGGTTTGAACGAGGTGGAAAGCATCCAGAGAAATGGAAATATGATGACGAAAGCGACAAGGATGACGGTCGCGTGCAGGAGAAGGTCACGTAGGATTCTTGTTTCGCGGTGCGCGCGTCTTGCTGCCATGGAGATCACTCCTCCTCAATCTTGGCCCTGTTCAGATAGATCAGGGAAATGACCAGGAGGACAAACATCATGGTCACGGTGATTGCCGCCCCTCTTCCCAACCGCAGCTCTGAGAAAGAAGTCAGGTAGGCAAGGATCGAGAGGGTTTCGGTAGCCTTGACAGGCCCTCCTCCTGTGAGCAGGTACATGGTCCCGAAGTTGTTGAACGTCCAGATCGAAACAATTAGAGTCGTTATGACGGTCGGCGCTTTCAAGTACGGTAGAGTGATATGAACGAACTGCTGCCATTTCGACGCACCATCGATTCCTGCAGCCTCGTAGAGTTCGGACGGGATCATCTGCAACTGGGCCAGCATCGCGATCATGGGGAAAGAGAAACCCTTCCACGTGTTCGCCACAATGGCCGATATCATGGCCGTGTTCTTGCTACCCAACCAAATGATCGGTGTGTCAATGACTCCCATGGTTATTAGAAGATAGTTGATCACTCCATAGAGATCGTTGTATAACCACTGCCATAGAAGAGCGAAGACGACGACCGGACAAACCCATGGAATCAGGAAGATTCCCCTGAACAGGAATCGGAACTTGATCTTTTGATTGAGGAGCAAGGCGATCGGAAGTGCCACGAGATGCTGTAAGGCCACAGAACCGGCGGTCCAAAGAACCGTATTCCAAAAATCCATCCAGTACTGGTCATTGCGGAATAGGTAGACAAAGTTCTTGAGACCGACAAAATGCATCCCCGGCCGCAAGAGATGTTTGGTGTGCAGACTCAGCCAGATTCCATTGAAGAATGGATATACGATTAACAGCGTGACGATCGCTAGACTCGGAGAGAGCAAGGCATAGGCCAACAGCCGCTTGCTATGCATCGGTTGTATCCCCC
The DNA here is from genome assembly GCA_019308905.1 of Deltaproteobacteria bacterium. Classification (NCBI taxonomy): domain Bacteria; kingdom Pseudomonadati; phylum Myxococcota; class Myxococcia; species Deltaproteobacteria bacterium. The sequence continues at coordinate 19,310 of JAFDHF010000067.1, read as the reverse complement.
CATCTCCAGCGTCGAATGTCTATGTTCCCGGAATCGGAGCGATGCACTGCAGAGTCGCTCTACGACTCTTCTGCTTTTGGGCCTGACATCAGACGGCCATAGAGGAACTGCTGCCGATCCTCAAAGGGCGACCAATACTCTTTGAGCTCGTCTATTTCCCTCATGTTCACCCTCGACAGGAAGATCCTCTCCCCGGGTCCGAACTGGGTCACCCTGCCGGTTGGATGAACAAGAAAGCTCTTGCCATCGGCGTGCTCATCCCCTACCGGGAAATAACCGACCATGTTCACCACGATAAGGAATATCCCGTTTTCAACCGCCCGCGCCCTGGCGCAATGTTTGAGCAGTGCCAGTGTCCGGTCTAATGCCATGGTTGGGCAGAAGATGATCTTTGCCCCTCTGGCCGCCAGAAATCCAGCAGCTTCGGGGAAGGCCAGATCGTAGCACACCAGCAGGCCGACTCCGCCCAGTGGGGTTTTGCAGACCGGAAACTCCCTGCCCGAGGCAAGAAAGCGTTCCGTCGGGTAGAGGTGGACCTTTCGATACCTCAAGAGGAGTCTTCCCTCAGGGCCTATGAGGACTGCGGCATTGAAATAGCCCTCCTTCCCCTTTTCCAAGAGGTTGGTGGCCACATAGAGGCCGTGTTGCCTGGCCTTTTCCCCCAGGCAGTCGGTGATGCGCCCTGGTATCGTATCGGCAACGTCGTCCAGGTGTTCGATCAGGGATACCGGTCCAGAGAAGCTGAACTCGGGGAAGCAAAGAGCAGCAGGTCCCCTCTGGGCCGCCCTGTCAATCAGCTCGCACGACTTTTCAAGGTTGGCATCGACAGTTCTTCGGGTGATACTGCCCTCTCCGTAAAAGGGGGCCATCTGGATCAGGCCTATTCGCATCGATTGCTTTCTCCCGATGTGGAGCCAAGAGATGAATCCGCTGTTCCTCTTGGTCTCCCTGGCGAGAACATCCCCCCAGGGACGCCTATACCATGAGAGTTCCTTCCTTCATCACGGTTTCTCCGTCTATCTGGAGAGTGATATCCAAGCAGATAGTGTCGATGTGTTGTTTACAGCGCGTCTTTCCTCCCATCTGGGTGTTCGCTCCGATTCCGAAATGGGCCGCTCCGTAGAGGGATTCATCTGCGAGGAAATTGCCGGACAGCTTGGTTCCCGGGTTTAGCCCGATTCCCCACTCTGCGATGACATCCGCATTATCCCCACCTCTTGTGATGATCCGTTGAAGGTCACGACCGCTTTTTCCTCCCTCGATATGGACAATCCTCCCTTTCTTGATCTCCAGGGTCACCTGGTCTTTTACGATGCCCATCTGGGTGACATCCCCGGTCTCCAGTGGAAAATAGCCCAGGCTCCCGTCAATGACCACCACCCCCTCGGTTCTATCCTCAGCGGTAGGCGCGAAGACGACTCCCGGTACCGTGTCCCATTCTCCGGGCTTGACGATTCCGTCCTCAAACATGACGGTCTTGCCCTCACCTTCCAACCTCACATCAGTACCGGCCTCTGTCTTGATGTGGACCGTATATGTGTCCTTCAGCCGGCTTATGATCTTCTCGATGTCCCTTTTGATTTGATCGTAGTCCACGGGGATCGCCCTGGTGAGATCTGCTTCAGAAAACCGGGAGAGTGAGAGGACGCGGCTCTTGGCGGCAAGGGCTGCTTTGGTCGCTTGTGAGGAGAACCTCCAACTCGTACTCGTACAGATTATCGCCGCGTCTGTCTCTTTGAGAGCCTCGACGACACTACTCGGCGGAGACATGACATCCGAAGGCGCCAATGTGATAAGACTCGCCCCGATCCCCTCGGCCTGAGCCACAACCAGCAAGGACTCGATAAGCTCCTGACTGTAACCAGAGTCGGTTATGATCGTAATGTTTTCGCTCGGCACCGCATTGACACACGTCCTAAGAATGGTTTTCGCAACCTTTCCCAATTCCATGGGGATCATTTTTCTCTCCTCGATTCGGTATCCGGTCCGGACCTCTTTGCACGGCTGAAGGCGGAGAGCCGCAAAGGCAAAGAGGCCCGCCGCTGATCGACCATGCCGCGGTTGTCATCCTTGACCGCTTGTTTGGAGAAGGTAGACCTCCCGCGGGATAACGGCTATCCGATGATTGTCGGAGATGTATACTTCGGATCCACAAGGGTCTTGTACGTTTCCGGTCTTCTCCAGTTGGGATAGATCTCTGCGTCATTCCTCCTGGCCTGCATGCTGTTTTCAGTGTCGATCGAAGCGATGGCCATGCCCTGGGCAAAATCAGACACGGCGGCCAGGTATTTCACCCCGAAGATGACCCCGCTTCCCCCGCCGTACATCAGGTCGACGTGTGAGGCCCCCATGAAGGCCCATTTGTGGAGAGGGGCCTTTTGACGCCACCCTACGGGATTTGCAGAGACGATGTAGGCATGACTGTAGATCGACGAGGCCTTGCCGAGGACGTCGATGGTTTTGATGAATTTCGCACTCCAGTTTACAGGCCAGAAAATCACCTGGGCGCCCTTCAACCCGAGTATCCTGGGAACCTCGGGACAGGTTCCGTCCATGTCTATCATGATTCCGATCTTGCCGATTTCGGTGTCAAAAACCGGGTATTCGCCGGTTCCGGGCAGTACGCCGCAGCCGGGTTCGTATTTGGCCGGTGCGTTCTCGGAGTGGGCCTTCTGAAAGGTTCCGACGAGCTCGCCCTTGGAATCGATCAGAGCGCTTGTATTGTACAGCCTGTCCTGTCTCAGTTCCAGCATGCTGCCAGCCACGATGAAGAGGCCGTGTCGGGCCGCCTTTTCAGCGAGTCTCGAAGTGACCGGGCCGGGAATCGTTTCGGCGAGATTTCTGATCTCTTCCATGGTCTGTCCCTGCTGGGGCGGTCCTGTCAGAAAGTATTCGGGAAAGCAGACTGCCCTGGCCCCTTCGGAGGCAGCCTCATCCAGCAGCTGCATTGCCCGGTTCTCATTCTCTGCCTTGTCAAAGGGTTTGATATCCATCTGAATCGCCGCAACCTTGTATTTCATCTCTCCTTCCTCTCTCACCGTATTCCTGCAAGAAGGTGTTCTTTGCCTGATCTTTTTGTGGAGCCCTATTCGCCTGGATGGAAAACGATGTCCTTCCCTCCGAAGGGGGCCCACACCAGTTCGTCTTTCTGAATCTGGGAAACTCCGGCCTTGATGAACTTTGCCAGTTCCACCACCCTCTTCCCGATGAATCTGGCCGCGTTCATGCCTATGCTGTCCTGTTTCACGGCGGACAGGCTGCCCTTCGGGTTCGATGAGAAGGATACAGATTCCGGCCATCCTTGAAGCGCGGCTGCTCCCCAGAAGCAGCCTATGCCTTCCTTCGGTCTTTCAGGGCCGACGCTCACGACGACCATGTCGTGCATCAAGAACCACCTGTGGACTTCAGCGATCGTGTGCTCGAGACCACCTTGCCTCGTGAAGGCCACCGTCAGTGCACCGCCGACTTTGTTTCTGAGCGGGTATCCATTGAACTCGATAGGCATGGTTCGATCCATCAGCGCCTTCAACTGAGCCGTAACACCTCCCCAATAGACAGGAACGCCGACGAGAATACCGTCGGCCTCGAGCATCTTTCTCATGATCATGTTGGCATCGTCGTCATAGTCGCTGCACAGTTCTTCCAGCGGTGCCTTCCTGCACCGGTAGGTTGATTTGCAGCCCCCCGCGATACGGCAGTCGGCCATAGAGATGAACTCGGTCTCGACATCCTTCAGCTCTCCCGCAGCGGAAAGCGCCTCTCTCACCAGGATATCGGTGTTGCCGTGCCTCGGACTTCCGGAGATACCTAGGACCTTCACTCTCACGTCGTTTTCCTCCTTGTTCCAATGCCTTTTGCGTTTTTTCAGGTTTTATCGAAGAGCGGAAAAACAAAGGCAGAAAAGCGGGGGAAGACTCTGCCCCCTGCTTTTCTGCTCGATTCATGGATCATCACTTTGATTCAAACATCTCGCGAATTCTCTGGTCGGTCCATTTGAGAGCCTTTTCGGGAGACCATCCTCCTAGAGTTACCTTCTGGATGCAATCCCTCAGAGATAGCTTTCCTTCCAATTCGCCCCCATACGGACTCTGCACGAACTCTGCACCCGGGCGGGCAGCGTACCGGCACTCGTCGATCAACGTCTCCGTCGCCTGGGGGAACTTCTTGAGTATGGGGTTGTCCTTGAATTCCTGGGACTCCCTTATGGATTTCATTGCCGGTAGATTTCCTCCCGGGTAGGCCTGAATGATTTCCAGGCAGTTTTCCTTTGCGAGGAGGAATCGGAGGAAATTCTTGACCTCTTTTGGATGCTTGGTTGCCGCGGGAATAAAGAGACTGTTCCGTCCCCCGCTGGACCCCCGGGGAACATCGAGACTCCTCCTGGGAACGGGTACTGCCCTCACGTAGGGCACTATTTCAGGGTTCTGCTCTGCAATTCTCCTGAGAATATACCCAAAGGTGAAAACCATGGCCGGCTTGCCCGTGATGAAGGCTGTCTGGGCGTCTCCGTATTTGTAGTTCTTCGCCCCCGGCGGCGCGATATCTTTGTCGAAGAGGCTGACATAGAATTTCAGTGCTTCCAGAGCCTGGGGTGAATATAATACGACTTTGCCGTCCTTGTCGGTGACAGAGGCTCCGTTCGACATCAAGTAGCTGTGCAACTCGTACTGAGCCATCCAGTCTCCTGAGGTGGGGGTGTACCCGTAAATGTCGATCTTTCCATCCCCGTCGGTGTCCTGGGTCAGGGCTCTGGCCGCCTTATAAAGTTCATCCCAGGTTCTCGGCGGCTTGAGGCCTGCCGCGTCGAAAAGGTCCTTTCGATAAAAGAGGACCACGGGACCCACCCCGTAGGGAATCTCGCGGTAGTGCCCGTCGATGAAGGAGCACTTCAGCATCTTCGGGGTGAACTCCGCTTTGTATTCTTCCATGAGGTCGTCAATTGGCAGGATCGAATCCTTGCCCTGCATCGCATAGAAAGACCAAGCCTTCCCCTCGACCTCATAGACAAGATCCGGGGTCATTCCCGAGGCGATTCTGGCGATGAGGTCGGCGTCGAACTTCGTCCAGCTTGTCTGTATAAGCTCCACCTCGACGTCGGGGTGCAGCTTCTGGTATTTCTCGATAACCTTCAGCTGGGCGGCAACCGAATATTTACCGGCCAGGGGGACTCATAAACCCAATCTTCACGGTCTTGCCCGACACGGCTCCGAGACAGCCAAACATACCGAAGACCAGCCCCACGGCTATCGACACAATCGCTTTCTTCATCGTTTCTTCCCTCCTTTCGATTTGGAAAGATCGTCCATGGAGTAATGGGTTTCTAGGTCAGGGCATCACCTCCTCTTGTCGAAGAGCGGGAATCTGATTCACGGGCGAGATCCTCATGTCCCGGGAGTTCTGCCCCTTTCCAGCAGCTCTCTGTTTACGAGGTTTTGGGGGACTTCTCCCTGAAGGATCCTGATGACCTCTTGTGTAACCGTTTGTCGCGCCCTCTGTCTCGCTTCGAGGGTGTTCCATGCAATGTGGGGGGTGATGATGAGTTCGTCGAACGCCAGCAGGGGATTGGACGGATCCGGAGGCTCATTCTCCAACACATCGACGGCCCCCCCGGCAATCCATCCGTGTTTCAAAGCCCGGTACAGAGCATCCTCCTTGACAATCGCCCCTCTCGCCACGTTGATCAAATAACTCGAAGGCTTCATCAACCTGAGCTTGTCGTGGTCGATGAGCCCTCTTGTTTCGTCGTTGAGGGGGCAGTGAATCGAAACCACGTCCGCGGTAGCCAGGAGAGAGTCCATGTCGACCCTGTCCAGGCCGATCTGCCCTGCTGTTGCGTCTGCCACAAAGGGGTCATAGAAGATGACCCCCATGCCCAGAGCCTTGGCTTTTGTTGCCAAGGCTCTTCCGATTCGGCCCAAACCGATGATTCCCAAAGTCTTTCCCGTTAGTTCCCTGCCCTGGAACGTCCCCCGGGTCTGCCATTTTCCCTGCCTCGCCGCCATCTCGGCGCGCGGGATCTTCCGAACAAGGGCCAGAGCCAATCCGATCGTATACTCGGCCACCGACTCCGTCGCCAAATCCGGGACGTTTGTCACATAGATGCCCCTCTCTGTTGCGGCTGCCAAGTCGACGTAATCCAGGCCTGTGCTGAAGCAGACGATCCCCTTGAGCTTGGCTGCGGCACGGACGACATCTTGAGAAACCGTGATATCCACGTCTGCCAGAAGGATGCTCGCCTCTCTAACCGCCTCCACAAGGGGTTGGCCGTGCACCGACTCTTTCCCTTTGACCTCCGCGATAGGAGCGAAAGTCTCCCTTTCCCAGGACACCGAGCCGTAGGGTTTCAGAATTATCGGCTTGCGGGATTCCATCCGCCCCCTCTTTGCCGGTTTGTACGAATCGGGAAAACCATCGAGTTATACCCCTGCTCTCTGTAGGGCCTCATTTTCCAGGTCTTCTTCACCAGATTCCAGGCCAGGGTTCCAGTGCCATCAGGTGCCCGGAACCTCGCAGGCCGGGCCGGAGGAGCCTTGTTTGTTTCTCTTTGTTCGGAAACCCCGGTAAGTTTGCTGGTCTATTGCTTCAGAGAGGCCTTTGTCGGTAACGATCCCTAGCGGTAGGGAGGTCAACAAGGGGGAATTGGCCCGCTTCCCCTGCAGCCTTTGCCTGGCCGAGTTCGTCCGGGTAAACCCCTGCCGCGTCCGCGACAAAAGCCAGGTTCCTCGAATAGCGATCCAGCACCCGCGGGCAGGAGGGGAACAAGGCGGGAGAGCCCGTCTGGGGAGGGCTCTTGCCGACAGGCAACTCCTCTGATATGTTTCTCACACAGGACGGGCTCTTCCTTCTTGACCCGGACGGGATTATCATGGGCGGGCGGCTTTCTGCAAATGGATTTTTCCTGATGGTGGTCTCGGCGTGCCTCTTTGGCATTGCGGATGTGATGATCAAATCCCTTTCACTGGGCGTCCCACCCGTTGAGATCGCTTTTTCCCGCTTCCTTGTGGGAGGGATTGTCCTACTGTTCGTCCTGCTGCCCAGGAGACGTTCTCTCAAAGGGAACAGAACCTGGATCCTGCTTGTCAGGGGCGTGGCTGGAACCGTGACCTTCCTTTCTCTCCTGAAATCGATCTCTATGATTCCCCTTGGTAACGCCATGGTGCTCCTGTATACTTTCCCGGTCTTTGCGGCCTTCTTCTCCGTTCTCCTCCTGCGAGAGTCACTGACAAGGGGAGAGATCCTGCTGGTTGCGGTTGGGGTGGTCGGGATCTACGTGCTCCTCGGCCCGGGTTCCCACAGGTTCAACGCGGGCGAGCTTTTTGGATTGCTCGCCGGTTGCTTTGCCGGTTTCACGGTCGTCTTGATCCGGAAGCTGCGAGAGACAAACGGCCCTCTTATCATCTACTTCTACTACTGTCTGGTGGGAGGCGTTCTAACGTTTCCGGCCCTTGTCAAGGACTTTGAAATGCCCGATTTCGAGCAGTTTGTCTTGCTGATCGCCGTTGCCGTGATCTTCATGATAGCCCAGCTTCTCATGACCGAAGGCTTCAAGTACTGTAAGGCCTCGGAGGGTTCGGTGATCCTGATGCTGGAGGTTGTCTTTGCGGGTATCGGGGGTATTGTTTTCTTCAGGGACTCGCTGTCGTCGGGTTTCCTGGTAGGGACGCTCATGGTGATGGGGAGCGGTGCCGGGCTGAATCTGATGCACCGAAGGCTCCGGCGCTTCGGAGTGGCTCTGCAGCGCTGACCCTGCAAGAGGGAGAAAGAGAGGAGAGGGAACAGGTCTCCTTATTGTGCTCGATCCAAAAGACAGGAAGGGTCTAGGATGGGTTCGAGGTTCTGCGTTGCCTCGCGGCACGGGGTTTTGCGTGCTGTAAGGGACGTCGTGGCGGGTGGCCGGAGTCCCTCTTGGTGATTGTCCGTTAGTCCAGAACATCTTGGAGGTAGACCGATGAACATCATGGAGCACGCAGGGCCGATGAGAGTTGTGACCATAGGATTTGAACCCGGGGAGATGCTGTTGGAGTCGATCAAGGAAGCCATCGCCAAGGCAGGTGTGGAAAACGGTGTGGTTGTGTCCGGCATAGGAACCCTGAAGTCGTGCCAGATGCACTATGTGACCCACACGGATTTTCCGGCGGTCGATCGGTTCTATACCTTGCAAAAGCCGCTGGAGCTCCTTTCGGTGAACGGCATCATTGCCGATGGCGAGCCCCACCTCCACATAGTGGTCTCCTGTGGCGAGAAAGAGGTGTACGCAGGCCATTTGGAGAACAACAGCGAGGTTTTGTATCTCGCGGAGATAGCCGTTCTCGAGTTCAACGAGCTGAAAATGACCCGCCATCTGGACCCGGAAAAGAAGACCAGCCTGCTCGGCCCCAAACTCCCCTGAAGGGGGGTCACCTCGGAGCGGCGAGGATCTGGGGTGAGACGAAGGCATTGCTTACAGTGCCGGGGTCTGGCACCGTGAGGGAAGAGCCCCGGGTCTCCGGGCGGACACAGCCGTTCCGGGCTATTGGGCATGGAGGGAGACTGCCGCGGGCCTCGGGGGGCGGCGGGAAGTTGTGGCTAGAGAGATTCTACCCTGCCCGGCGAGGGGGCTCTGCCCGACTGGGAGAAGCGCCACAGGCCGAGTTCGTCGATGGGAATTGACGTCCGGCCTTCACATATCAGTTCCGAGATCAGCTTGCCGCTGATCGGTCCGAGACATATTCCGTGTCCGCAGTGGCCTGCTGCCATGACAAATCCATCAATCCCTTCCACGTATCCGAGGATGGGAAGGTCATCAGAGGTGAAAGGGAAGAAATTGACGAAGCTCCGAATTGCGCAGACACTCCCGAGCTGTGGGAATAGCCTCACCACCTCCCTGGCAATCGCCCTCGTCTCCTCATAGCTGGTTCTCTTGTCATAACCGACAAATCTCCAGGTCGCTCCTAGAAGGATATTGCCTGAGACCGTTTGATGAACACAGAGACCACAACCGAATCTCCCCTGATGGCCGATCATCTCTTCTTTGGCATACTCCCCGGTCACATAGGCGGCGCCCATGATGATATGGGAGATTACGGGTGGCATCTGTTCTGTCACGACAAACTCCATTGCACTGGGAATGATGGGGATTTTGATCCCGACCATTTCTCCTATGAAGGGTGCCCAGGCGCCGCACGCATTGACCACAAGATCGGCTCTCACGATCCCTCTGGCGGTGATCACCCCTCTGACCCTGTTGTCCTCCAATCGGATTCCCTGGACCTCGGTATGATGGAAAACCCTCGCGCCCATCTGTTCGGCCTTCCTCTGCAATCCCAGAACAAGATTGAAGGGGTTGGTTCCACCGTCCAGAGGGTTGTAAAGAGCCCCCGCGATCCTCTCCGACAAGAGGGGTTCGAACTCCCTGGCTTCCCTGGAGTCCAACATGGTCAAAACGAAGCCGGCATCCTCTCTCTCCTTGCGGAACCTCTCCATGACGGGAAGGTCTTGCTCGTTCTCAATGACGAGCAGCCCTCCGGGCCGCCTGTATTCGGTATCGACATCGAGTTCCTCCCCTAGCCGCTTGTGGATTTCAATACTGGCCAGGGCAAGATCCAGGTCGATGCCTGGTCTCCTGGTAGATGTCCAGACAAAAGCACCGTTTGCTCCTGATGCTTCCCCGGCCATGTCGCCTCTTTCCAGGAGGACGACCTTCCTTTTTGCCTGTGACAAGAAATAGGCGACGGAAGAACCGATGATGCCGCCCCCTATGATCACGACTTCGGCTTCCCTCGGTATCACCGGAGTTCCTCCTCCATCAACCTGATTCTTCCAGTGCCAGATCTGCGAGTTTGATCGGTCGAAGCGGCGGGCGAAAAGTCGGTGGTTTGAGGGATTCTCCAAGCGGGAGAGCGCTGCGACTTTCCAGCAACTGACTCACCAGCCTGTGACAGGTCCGGCCCTGGCACAGCCCCATGCCGGCCCTGGAGATTCTCTTTATATCGTTGAGGGACCGGGCTCCGTCTTGGATGGCTCGGAGAATCTCCTTTTGCGTCACTTCCTCGCAGCGGCAGATGATCAGGTCTTCTCTCTCCATGGCAGGACTCCGTGAGGCAGCGGATTTCTCCTCCTGCATTCTATCAGATCCGTGTTTTCTGTCAAAGCCGGGCCCGGCTTTGACAGACGATTCCCATGGGAGAGAGGAAAACCTGGCCCTGGAGGAAGTCAGGCCGTTTTGTCGGTGGAGGGGGCCAACAATTCCCTTGACTTCCTCTGTGGATCTGCTTAAATAGGCTACGAACGGGCAATCCTCTGTTGGATATGAGGTGCAAAGGAGGGAAGCACGGGGAGCGGTATGGGGGAGAACAGGGAGACCGCGGTTTTCAAGGCAAGGCTTTCCAGCATCAAGGAAGAATTGCGGATCTTGATGGAGGCGAACATAATCGACTATAAGACTTACATGGACTTCTGCTTCCTGGCATCGAACGCAATGAGCCTCGACCAGCTGGATGAGTTGACCCATGACCTGGCAGAAATCAGGCAGCGGAAGGTGTCTCCACGGTGACCCAGGGTCGGGCTCAATCCCCGTCCGGACTGGGGGGGAGGAAAAAGAGGAGACCGAGCACGCTCAGGACCAGAGTTCCGACGAAACAGATGGCAAAGGGGAACGATACAGCCTCTGCAAGATAGCCGGCCGTCGGGGGCATGACTCCCTCGCCAAAGAGAATGCCGGTTATGAGTACTAGGGAGAGAGCTAGATTTCTCACGGTGGATGGAAAAGTCAGGGAAGCTATGACCAGGGCAGGGGGAAAGAAACAGGCCACGGATGTTGCCTGGAGGAACACCAGGGCGGGCGTGAGGAGAGAACCACGGAAGACCCCCAACATGAGTGTGGAGGCGGCTGTTGCCCCTGTGAAAATGGCTACGGAACGCCGGGCCCCGATGCGATCGGTAACAACGCCCGAGAAAAAGATGATAAAGACCCCGGAGATATGGGAAAGCCCGATGATGGTGTTCGCAAACTGCCTTTCAAGCCCGATCTCGTCGACGAGAAACAGTGGCAGTATTGCGTATAGGCCGTCGGCCGCACCCAGTGCGAAGGCAAAGGCCGCTGCAACAACCCAGAATTGGGGTTCCCGTAGAATTTCCATCATCTTTCGGGGTTTCGGCGGGGTGCCCCTTTGATTCCCTCCCCGGCCCCACCTGAGAAACCCGAGGCCCAGAAGCAGCGCCGAAATACTCAGTGTGATCATGACGCCGCGCCAGGACACGACGAGGAGCAGAGCTTCAGCCAGGAGGGGAGCAGTGACAAGAGCGAGATTCGGGGCCAATTCGTGAATGGCCATTGCCTTGCCCCAATCTTCTTTGGCGGCCAGTTCCGTCAGGACGGCGATCCCCGAGGGGAAGTAGAGTCCTTCACCAAGGCCGAGGAGAAAAAGCCACCTACATATGTCCGGGGCAGCCTTGGAATGAGAGGTGGCCAGCATTGCTCCTCCTACGATTATGCCCGAGGCGAAGATGGTGAAGCGATGGGTCAGCCGGGAGGAGACGATTCCGGAGGCCAGGAATCCGAGGCACTGTCCGACGGCGATAAATAGAAAGAGACCGCCTGCCTGACTGTGTCTTAGGTCGAATTCCACCTCTAGGAGGGGAAGGAGGGGGGCGATTATAATCCGCGAGAGAAAGCTCATATAGTAGACAGCGGTAAGAATGAGAAGTGGTTTCAAGGGGAGTCGAGAATTCAAGGATCTTCACTCTTCCTTTCAGGAGTTTCTTCCTGGCGGGAATCGTCCCACGACAAGAGAAGCATATACTTATACCATTTCTGACGGTTGTTTTCCGGGCTTTTCCGGTGATTCTATCGCTTTTACCGCAGAGAATCCCGCCTGAAAAGGGCAGCGGTTTTGATCGGTGGATCCTCCAATGGTAAGAAGATCGGGAAGAAACCTCCCGCTCATCCTCGGTGTTCTCCTTCTCTGTGCCATGGCAGCCGTTGGCGCCTGTCAAAGAGAAGACCGAACCGGGAAGAAGACCATCAGGTTCACCGTGTGGGGCTCTCCGACCTCCAACCAGCTCTACCGTGAGGTGGTAGAGGATTTTGAGAGGAGCAATCCTGATATCAGAGTCGAACTCATGATGCTCCCGTGGAGTCACTATCACCGGAAGATTCTGACCATGTGTGCAGCCCGCAGCAGGCTCGACGTGATGCGGCTGGCCAATAGTTATTTCCCTCTCTTTGTGGAAAAGGGAGCCCTGCTCGCTCTGGATGAATACATCAGGCGGGATCGTACAGAGATCGACCTGGGAGATTTCTTTCCCGCTGCCCTGATGGGTTGTGAAGATGAGGGGCATATCTATGGTCTGCCGGTTGATATCGTCGGTTGGGCCGTATTCTACAACCGGGGCATTTTCGAGAAAGCCGGGCTTGCTTTTCCCGATGGAACCTGGACTTGGGAAGCCTTTTTGGAGGTGGCGAGGAAGCTGACACGCGATTTTGACGGTGACGGGTCCATCGATCAGTACGGTGCCTATGTGAAAGTGAAGTTGGGAGTAATCGAGCTCCTCGCCGGACAGAGCGGTGCCATGATCATGAACGAAGACAACAGCAGGTGCCTCTTTGACAGCCCGGAGGGCAGGGCGGTGGTTCAGCTTCTGTACGATATGAGGGTGAAGTACGGGGTGGTTCCGCCTCCGGATGTCCGGTCGAGCCAGAACCCCTTTGCAGCACAAAAGGTGGCCATGGCATTGCTCACTCGAGGTGATGTGACCGCGTTCCGCCAGACCCTACCCTTTGATTGGGACGTGGCCTCAGTACCGAGGTGGCCCGATAGGGAGCCCAGGGCTCTCATCGTGGGGGGCTTCAATCCCTGGGTCATTTCACGCGGCAGCCGGCTGCCGGAGGAATCGTGGCGATTCCTCAAATTCTTTACCGGGAAAAAGGCAATGGAGAAGATGGCGAGAAGCGGGCGAATCGTTCCGGCAAGGAAATCGGTCGCCGAGAGCCCGGCTTTCTTAGATACCGGTCCTCCGGAGAACAACGCCGTCTTTCTTGATCTGATCCGTACGCCCGACAAGGTGTTCGTCCCCAGGTTCCCGCGGTACAGACGACTCGAGAAGATATTCAAGAACAACCTCCAGTTCCTCTTTGAAGGGAACCTGACAGTCGGCCAGTGTACGGCAATGATCTGCCGGGACGTTGATCGGCTGGTCCAGGAGGTCCGGGCGGAGCAGGAGGAGGCGCAGCCCTAGAGAGAAGTACTGTCGGTGGCGGTCCGGCGGCTCCCTGTTTCAAGGGTGAGAAGGCGATGAGAGGGAGGCTCCGTCGAGGTCGTCCTCACCCGGCCGATTCTTCAGGATTCTTCGGTCGAAAGAAAGCCGCTCAGTTTTTCCAGGTGTCCGGCAGGGAGCTGAACAAAGCAGACACCGGCGCTGTAGCTGAATTCCGGGTGAGTCTCAAGCCTGACGACCCTTCCCCTCGGGTTGATTGCATTGCCATTCATGACGAGGGTGAAATCGTAACTCTCACCCTTGAGAAGGATGGCACGGCACGTGATTTTCATGCCACCGACGCTGAGGTCAATGGTTTCTCCGATTCTCAGTTTGTCAAAGGAGACAAAAGAGACCGGGCATCGAACCCTTTGGCGGATATGCATCCGCCTCTCCCTGCCTAGCCGATTCATTTTGTCTTCCTCACTGGAGCCCGCAGAGCAGCACCTGCATTGCGACCGGTCATCCAAGGCCCATGGAGGTTCTCCTCAGGGTTGTTTGGTATCTTGACGTGTCTACAAATTCCCTGTTCTTCTCGGTGCAACTCGGACAGATCCTGTTGAACGTTCCCAAGGCGAGGAACTCGCGGTCACATTTCAGGCATCTCCTTTTGACCGTTTGAAGGGATCTCCTGTTTTTCCTCTTCGAATGGATGAAGCAATACCCGCTCTTGTTGTTCCGCCTGAGAGGTCTGCCGCAGATTTCGCACTCCATTTGTCTCTCTCCTTTCCACGTCTCACCTGGGTCATCGCTTCGATGTTGGGGCCGTCGGAGGAGCCCGGCCACGACCAGGACCTCTACGTACGGCCCTCTGTTCTACTACTTGTCCGAGGATACGACACAATCGCTAACTGGCAATAATGGTGCCACTCGTTGCGGGCATGGGTCTGGCGGGATTATTCATGTGATGTCGATATGTTATTGAATGGAGGCCGGGCGGGTTCGGGTGAGTCCCGAAGGCCACCGGAGTAGTTTATTTCACTTAGGAAATTTTTCTTACAAAGATGTAAGAAAATCCTGCACGTGAGCTTGCCTCAGTTCCATGGTTCCATGATGCGGGTGATGTGTCTGCTCAGGTGGTGCCTGTCGTGTAGAGACATCTCCTCGAACCGAACTCCTGCCTCATACCGTGCTCCGCCTCTCCGCCTCTCCCCTGTCAATTCGAGGGACCGGACTACGGTGCCCCGGCATTGGATCACCTGGGGATGGACGGCGATTGAGATCTGAAGCCGCTCCCCGGGGATGAGGCTGTAAGGGGTCTCTATCCTTGCACCCCCCAAGCTGAGGTCGACCGTTGTGGCCACCCTCGGCGTATGGTAACTCTCGCCGACGTAGAGGGCAGGGTGGGATACCTTGACCCTCGGGTGGTTTCGCCGCTCGATCATTGCTCCTCCTCTGTCGCTCGGTCAGAATCCCAGGCTGTGCGGGGACCGATGCCTTTCATGATTCCTAATTCCTATCTTCCATCTGGTATGAGAACCCTCCTTTCCCGTCGGTCCAGGGCGTCGAGATAGAAGGCCAGGAGGCCCAAGTCTTTTTTGGAGACTTGGAGAAACTGGATGCCTGAGACATTCCGGTATTCGGGGAGCAGCAGACTGTAGGCTATCCTTCCTTTTAAGCAAACCAAACCCCGGTCGAGCACGAGCCTGAAACTCAGGCGTTCGTCTTCACGGATGTAGCGGTGGGTCTTGATCTTCATGCCTCCCAGTCCCAAATCCAGAGTGAACGTCAAGAAGCTCCTGCCCTCATAGTCATAGGAGGCGATTTTCTGGACAGGGTATCTCGGGTGGCTTCTTCTCAGTGGGAGGGAGAACAGGGTATCGCCGGACCGTCTCGAGAGCCGGGCAGGGCAAGGAGGAAGAGCGCCGAGTTCCAGGTGGAGTGGACTGGTTGGGAAAACACGCGAGGGGTACGAGCATTCGGATCCAAGGCTTTCGATGTTCATGGATTCTCCCGGTCTGCCTGTTGGCTAGTTGCCTGCCCGGACTCTACAGGCCCAGGCAAGAATAGTGCCCCTTGAGGCTGGGATAGAGACCAATCGACATGCTCCTTGTATTTCAACGGGTTATACGTTTTGTGATGGGAAGTCCCCGGGAACTGTCCTGTGGCAGGGTTTCGTTCGTGCAACTGCCGTTGCATTACCGTACCCGGAGTCTTGGACCGGATGTCCACGGCCATCCGGCACGAGAGCCGGCGGTGGAGATGGATGTGGCCTGGGAGACGCCCCCTGACCAGGCCTCATAAGGCAAAAAAAGCTCCTTCTACCAGTCAAGGAGGGCAAAACCGGTAGAAGGAGCATTCTTGAAAGGAGGTACTCCTTTCCTTATCCATATTTTACTGGATAAAACCGGGAAGTTTCAAGGGCCCCTGAGGCAAACAAATCGGATTTCAACGAACAGCCCATGGAGATTGTGCTGTTGAACGAATCTCTACGTTATTTCAGGCATATAGAACCCAACGACCGACCGGCAAGGCTCACTGCCCGAGAAATCGAAATGAAAATGCCTTATTTCAGCCTCGGTTCGGTAGGTCTTCTTGTGGGTGAATTCAAGGCCCACACGGCTTCTTCGCTTTTTTTTCATCATTCCGAGTATCTGGAGTGCCGTCTTGACCCCGACATAGGATTCCACCATCATTCCCTGGTTACAGGCGTTTATTGCTCTGCCCAGAATGGTGGTTCCCCGAATCTTGTAGGACACGGGGAATTCGATCGATACTCTCTTGAATCTCCGGCGCTCCGTGCTGGCGTCGACTGCAGTCATCAAGCCTCCTCCGATCCCTCTTCTCCAGGCCCGGCTTCCCGTGCCGTGGCACCGAAGGTTTCCTTTCCCCGCCAAACTCCAGTCAACCTAGTACACCTTCTGGCCGGGTTTGACAAGGCCTTTGATTCGACGCTTCCCTCCACCTAGTCGTCAGTCAAGAACCGCAGAGTGGCGGAGATCAGAGAGTTTCTCGGATCACCCGTCCTGGTGGGGGGCCCCGAGGGTGGCCTTTTGCCGGAGTGGAATCTCACCAATCATGACGGATCTTTGGCACGGAATATGCTATCAACCACGGGGAGCACGCTCTCGCTCCCGGAAACCTCGACAGCTCGGTTCTTATCTCAAGATTCGGTCTCAAGACGCGATACGAGGGTAATTCTGCCATGGGATTCGGAAAGTCTATTCTTGCCGCCGCCTTTGTGGTGTTCTCTGTCACCTTTGCGGCCCAGGCACAGCCGGTCTACAAATGGGTCGATGAACAGGGCAATACGCACTTCACAACTCTCTATAAGAACATCCCTCCAGAGTTCAGAAAGGGAGGGCCGAAGGGGGGAAAGACCGGGGTGCCGGAGAAATCCCGGGAGACTCCGGCCGTGAAAAGAGCCGGTCAGCCTGCTGCAACCCATGGAACTCCTGGAGGGGAGAAGGCGGGAGGCGAGCCTCTTTCTTTTTTGTCAGAGCCGCTGGACAGGGCGGTGCAGCAGGACAAGAAGAGAAGAATCCTGTTCGAGATCGAGGGTCGCTACTGGTTCACCGGACTCGATGGAAAGGTCAGGTACGCGGAATCGGGTATTGGGACGAGTGTGGACTTTAAGGACGACCTCGGCGTGGGCGACGAGAACTTCCCGGAGGGAAGATTCACCTGGCACATAAGTGCCAGGAATAGCCTGAGATTTGCCTATACTCAGGCCTGCTACGAGGGCGACGGTAACATCGACCGGACCATAGAGTTCGGGGGTGAGACCTACACCGTAGGGACTCGGGTCGTGACAAATGTCGACTTGAAATACTTCCGCCTCGGATGGATATGGGACTTTTTCCATGGGGTGGGCGAGGCGGTAAGAATCGGGACCCTTCTAGAGGCAAAGGGGTTCTGGGCCGACGCCTCCCTCGACGCTCCTGAACTCTCTCCGGCGATCAAGGAATCGGTGGAGGTCGTGGGCGCATTCCCGACGGTCGGCCTGGTTTGTGACATCCGGCTCCATAGGTTCGTTGATCTATTCGCCGAGGCATCCGGAATCTATGCGGGCAAGTATGGGTACTCCTACGATTGTGAAGCAGGGCTGGCCGTCTCCCCTATAAGGAATCTCAGTCTTATCGGTGGTTGGAGAATCCTCGATTTCAGGGTCGAAGACGATCCGGACTTCGCTACCTTGATGATTTCAGGACCTTTTGCAGGGGGGATTCTCAGATTCTAGTGTGATCCCCTGGGGAAAGCCACCTTTCCGCCGTGATCCGGTCTGAGTAGAATCTGTCCTCTGATCCGCTCACCCGTGGTTCAGGGATGAGAATCGCCGCGCGAGGGGAACCGCTCTTCAGGTAGCCTGAGGGGTTGGAATCGAATCGTCGTTGAATTCAATCTCTGAGATGTACCGCCTCATGCTTTCCGTGATATCCGGTATCTGGCTGGAGAGGTTCACGATCCGGAGTCTGCCTCTCAATTCGATGAGCTTCTGATAGTTTTCCTCGAACATGAGGTGGATGGCCTTTCTCGAGAAGAACTGGATCCCGTCGAAATCGATCACCAATCGGTCCTGTACCCAGTCGGTGGCCTTCTTGATTCTGGCGATGAACTCCTCGGCAGCCCTTAGGTCCATGGAACCCTCCAGACGGACAAAAAGGGTGTTGAGCCTTTCGTTCCGCGTGACATGAACGTTCAGGGCCTCGGTGATCCCTCGTACCGCCTGTTGGCCTCTTTCAAGAGTCAGCCAACCTAGGGTGGGGGTCAGGGTCTGCCTGTCCCTGACAGGCAGAGAGGTATTCAGATTCCTGATAATCTTGGCGGCCCTGGAGAGGCGGGTTTTCGGCTTTCGCCTGGAGACCTGTCTGAAAACGAGGTTCGTGGCCATACGGGTGAAGAACCGCTGCTGGGGATGGGCCAGTCGCTTGAAGATCGAGCGGTAGGAATAGACCGTGCGTGAAGCCCAGTTGAATCCTCTTTGAAGGGTCTCCTCGGTCATGAGTTTGGGCCGGTAGACGACCTCGGCCCCCGTGTACTTCGACCAATCCCTGTGCAGAATCCTTCCTTCTGCTTCCATTCGGTCATAGAAGGGCGTACCGGGCAGAGGCGTGAGGACAAAGAAGCACGGTGCTTCGATCCTTGTCTTTTCGCAGAAACGGACGGTCCGTTCGAATACACCCTCGTCGTCGTGGTCGAATCCAAATATCAGCCCGGCGAGAACCATGATACCGTGGTCGTGGATCTTCCTGAGGGATTCTTCGTATTCGTTCACCTTGTTGAAAGACTTGTGAACGGCCCGGAGGTTTTCAGGAGAGAGGGACTCGATTCCCAGAAAAAGGGAGACACAACCGCTCTTGGCCGCCAGTCCGAGCATCTCGTCGTTCTTGGCGATGGTGATACTCGATTGCCCTGCCCACTTTTTCTTGAGGGGGATCAGCCGTGTGAAGAGTTCCTTGGCATAACGGGGATTCCCCGTGATGTTGTCATCCACGAAGACCACAAAATCGTCTTCGAGGGCCTCTACCTCTTTGATCACCTCGTCCACAGGGCGGCATCGATAGGTATTCCCAAAAAACTGCGTGACGTAGCAGAAGTCACATCGGAAAGGACATCCCCTGGAGGTTTGAACACAACTCGTGGTGAAGTAGACTTTCTTTTTCAGGAGATCGATCCTCGGACGGGGCGCTCCCTCCATCGAGCAGAATCCTTTGGCCTTGTAAAAGGGTTTGAGGTTACCGCGCCCGGCATCGGACAGGACCTGCTCCCATACTTCCTCGGCCTCTCCGATCACAACGCTGTCCACATGAGACTTGGCCTCCTGGGGGAGAGCGGAGGCATGGGGCCCTCCCATGACAACCGGAATTCCCCGGTCCCGGAAGGCCCGGGCAATCTCGTAGGCTCTTGGGGCGTGTATCGTCATGCCCGTGATTCCAACGAGATCCACCTCTTCGTCGAAGTCGATAGGCTCGACGTTTTCGTCGGTAATGGCAACATCGATGTCCGCCGGAGTCAAAGCCGCCAGCGTGGTGAGACTCAAATGAGCGAACCAGAGGGTCTTTAGCTCCCTCCGGGAATGGCGCAACAACGACACTTCGGAAGCCGGATCTATCAATCTGATCTTCAACTGCTCGTCC
>JAFDHF010000066.1 GCA_019308905.1 Deltaproteobacteria bacterium | reverse complement strand
ACCTGACCCGCCATCCCAGCGGGTCAAAGTCTGTTTCATTTTCGTTGGAAACAAAGACCTGATGAATAAGGGATTGCGACATTTTATGTTAGAAGCGGGGCTATACAACTTAGTCCGTGCGTTGGAAACAAAGACCTGATGAATAAGGGATTGCGACTCAAGCTTCTGTTGGAGGTGGGTAGCAGCTTCCAGGAGTTGGAAACAGAGACCTGATGAATAAGGGATTGCGACCTTGAAACATCCGAGTTGTCGTGTAACCTTGTTGAACCCAGTGTTGGAAACAGAGACCTGATGAATAAGGGATTGCGACAATCAATCCGACAATCTCTTCCTTCTTCATGTTGCTTCTCCTGTTGGAAACAGAGACCTGATGAATAAGGGATTGCGACGTGACTTGGTAAAGCCACCGACAGTAATGCCATCCCTGATGGGTTGGAAACAGAGACCTGATGAATAAGGGATTGCGACACCAACCCTTCATGTTGGGTTACCACTATCTTTTCCATCGGTTGGAAACAGAGACCTGACGAATAAGGGATTGCGACTAAAAGAGCCGTGCTCGTTAGTCGTGCTCGTGATCGTTGAAAAAACAAACCTGGTCAAAACACAGGGGAACACAGGGGTCAAATCTCGACTTGAGTCTTAGTCGCGCCTGACTTGATGGCTCGGATTGCCGACGTCCCTTTGAGAAGAGACCTGTCGATGGGATGGTGGCTCAAAGGAAGGGAGCCTGACAAGGGGAGAGTTCCGGAAAAAGGCGGTTCTCCAGCCAGCCGGGGCCAAGGAGCCTATCAGCCCTTTCCGCCGCTGAAGTCGGCCGCCTGCGCTTTTTCGTTTGCGGATGGCCAGGCTGACTGCCACCTGTCATGGTGGCAGGTTCAGGCCCTCAGGAAAAGACGGGAGATGAGTCAAGAAGGTGTTTGATACCGGGAGGGAGGGAAAGATACACCATGGAGAGCGGATTTAAGTATTAGAAGATACTAGAAATTTCATACAAAGACTCAAATCGAGATTTGACCCCTTGTTTCACCTCCTATTTCCAGGCCTCTGTAATGGGAATCTGTTCAAAGGCCCGAAAACCTAGCGGCAGCTCGCTGGGTAGGATCGGGGCAGCCCTTCGGGTCGTCTCAATCTCTCCCGCACCCGCGGGTCTTCCGTATATGTACTCTCCTCCCATGGGGATGCGATACTGTTTGCCTGTATCCGGATCTCGCACAAGATCTTCTCCGCTTAACGCCAGGCCCCATCCGACTCCCTCTTGCCTGCGGTCTTGCATCACCTGCATGGTCGTCCGGGCTGTCTCCCGCATCATTCTCTGGTTGCTTCGTAGGGTGTTCGTTATTGCGTTTTGCATTGCCTGTTGAGTCTCTTGCCGCATTTGCATCAATATTTGAACAACCGCTGACCCGAAGTAGGGCGAGGGTTCGAACGTATGAAGGATCTGCCAGAGTCGGTTCTTCGCCTCTGGGAATCTCTTTTCGGGAGCCGCCACCCAGTACCGGGTATATACATTGAAATCTCCGCCGTACAGATCAGACAGGGAGTTATTGATTACGATTCCCTCTTGAACAACCGTGCCCCCTCCCTGCGGGTCGGTATAGGTAACGCAATATCGCGCCCTGCTCTGGTCTAGGGGCTTTAGATCTTTGAGCTACATATCCGGGAATTCGGTTTGATGGTACGGTAGTAAAACACGCTCAAAAAGATCTGCCGCCGTTAGATAAGGAATGGACATGAGGGGGACATTGCCGCCGGCCATCCTCATTCTCAATATGTGGGAACGGACCAGACCGCATAAGAAAACAACCCCAACCGCTTCCCCATTGGGGCCCACACACCGTGCCTCTATCGATTCGTCCTCTCCCACATCAATGCTTCTCCATCCCCGCGGTGCCCTCATCTGCCAGTAGCCGCTGGGGGACCCAAGCACCTGGATGAGCTTCGTCGCTCCTCGGGCCGCCCTTCCCTTTGCAGGCTCTGCCTGCTCGAATTTGAGGCTGAGCAGAATTGGAATGAGGACCAGCTTCATCCTGTCATAATCCTGAATCGGAGCCGCATAGCTTCGAACAGAGAAATTCTTACAATTCCCGGTAGTGACAAGAACCAACGAGCCCATGGTGATGCCGTCACCGTCATACGTGAATCTGACGCCATAGGTATCCGGCTTTTCCGAGATACGTTTTTTCTCGAGCACCCGGAGGTCCTGGAGCTTGTTTCGGTAGTCATCCAACAGGGCAGTGATAAACTGTTGAGCAGTACCCTGCCATCGGAGCGTCGCAAATGCGCACCAGATCATCGGATTGTCCGGGTGGGATACTTCGACCCCGGCTTCCTCCCACACGGTGTCCCATCCTTGAGGATGCTGGATGCTGATTCCCCCGTGGCTCGACTCAACCCAGGAAGCAGAATAACCCGTTTGTGATGACAGGATACAGAGTGTGACAACAGCGATAGCATTAGCAAGACGTTTTCCCATAATATGCCCCCCCTGGCTACACTGATGATTCAAGGCCTTACCATGCACCTCTTCCTCCCTCTTCCTGACAACTCTCTTCTTCCAACAGGCTGTACAACCTGGAAACGTACCGCCCGTATTCACTTGTCGCACGGACATCCAGCGCCCTGGGCCTCGACAGCTTTACGTTGATCGTCTCTCTTACCCTGCAGGGTCTCTCCTTCAAAGCAATGATCTTGTCCGCCAGAAAAGCAGCTTCGTAAATGCTATGGGTTACGAACAGGATCGTCTTTTTTTGTTCACTCCATATCCGCAAGACTTCGAGATTCATCTTATCTCGCGTCATGGCGTCAAGAGCCCCAAACGGCTCATCCATCAGTATCACCTTGGGATCATAGATCAGTGCGCGGCAAATCGCCACTCGCTGCTGCATCCCTCCTGAAAGCTCCATAGGATATTTATTCTCGAAACCGGAGAGTTTGGCCAGCTCTATTAATTCATGGGCTCTGCGAACATAGTCCTTCCTTTCAAATCCCATGAGTTCGATAGGGGCGAGCACGTTGCCTATTACGGTCTTCCACCGGAACAGAACCGGGTTCTGAAATACCAAACCCACGTTCCTGGAGGGACCTCTGACATCATTTCCCCCGATCTTCACCTGCCCCTTGTCAAAGGGAAGCAGTCCGGCGATGATTTTGAGTAGAGTCGACTTCCCGCATCCGCTAGGGCCCACAATTACTACAAACTCACCCTCTGAAACCGAAAACGTCACATCCTCGACCGCCAGCACACTTCCCCGAGTACTCCTGTACTCCTTACGTAGGTCGTTTATTTCTATGAAATCGCTTCCCATCGTCGAAGGGGCGGGGCCTGTGAAGACCCAATCGCTTGGGTTGACTTCATGCGCCCCGCCTTTTCTCCCCTTTGCGCATTACTCACGACCCGAACCGGTACGGCCAAGGCCATGTCGAAGGATCTGTGAATTCTTCTGGATACGGCCATGTATGATGAGGCACGAAGTCATTCGTATAGAGCTCTTCGGCATTGAGAGGACGGGGTAGGCCGAAATAGGTGTTCATGATGTTTACACTCTGGTCCATCCGCTGCCGGTCTATCCATCCCAGCCCGTGCCTAAGAATAGTCGATCCGAAGAACATATACTTGATCGATACTTCCAACATGCCCAATACCGGCTCCACAACTACTTCAGGCACGTACTTCTTCTGGATCTGAATTGCCTTTCTCGGATTAAGAATCGTCCAGCGTTGAGCTCTCAACGTGGCATCGACAAACCGCTTCACTACATCAGGCTTTTCTTTCAACATCCTCTCGCTCGTGAAGATGGCCATGCCATAGGGGTTCACCCCGTAGTCAGCCCACCGAAAATAGACCAGGTTCTCCTTTCCGATGATCTTCCTGTAGGTGTGTAATTGGTCGAACCAGTGAACGGTCACGTCGATCGTCTTGCTGGCAAGCGATTGAATCTTGGCAGCAGGATGGATGTTCACCCATTTGACACTATCGGGGTCCAGACCGACCTTCTTGGCAAAAGCCGGGAAGGCAATCCTTTGAGCATCGCCGGCCGGCGATCCGATCGTATGTCCTGCCAAATCCTTGGGTGTCGTGATTCCCGTATCCTTTCGGGTCCAGGTAGTATTTGGGCTGTTCACGTGATAGGCAGCCACAATTCTGACATCCGCCCCTCGCGCACGAGCGACTGCGATGGCGGGAAAATCCGCTATGGCCAAGTCCACTTTACCTACTTCCACAAACTTGACAGCATCTCCTGATCCTGATCCCTTTTCGATAGTTACATCGAGACCCAATGCTTCATAATAGCCAAGATCCTTGGCCACATAGAATGGAGCGTGATCCCCCTCCCCGGCCGAAATCCAGTTCAGGCGAAATCTTACACGCTCCACACCCCGTGCCGTCGTGAATGTAGCCGCCATTACCAACAACGCACATACCAATGTCCCCGTTGCCTTTACATAGCTTTTCATTGTTCAATCCCTCCTCCCTAATCCTTCCAATTAAGGCCCCGAGTCTTTCAACCAGCCCTCACCTCCTCTCCTTGATTCTTGCCCCCTCCAGCATCTCGATCGATGAGAAGTTTCAGGGACGTACGCCCGGTCCCTCCAAAACCTCGCTTCCTGGCAGGATAGGAACCTTTACCTTCTTACTGTTTGATGTCAGCCCAAGGCATAACCAGCCTCTGGACGAGCGCCACAAGTCCGTATAAGCCCAATCCCAGGATCGATATCCAGACCAACGAGGCGAAGATAGCCTCGGTAACCAGAACCGCCTGGGCATTCATAATGACTGCAGCCAATCCTTCGGTCGAGGCGACAAATTCCCCCACAATCGCACCTATGACCGCCATGGTGGCGGCGATCTTGATCCCGCTGAAGATATATGGCAACGCATTGGGTATTTCAATCTTAAGAAAGACCTTCCAACGAGGTACCTCCCAGACCTTCGCCAAATTGATCATGTCAGGTTCTGTTTCTCCAATTCCTGTGGCGGTGTTGATTGCCACAGGGAAAAAAGCGCTGATGAATGCGATAAAAATATTGGGGAGCACTCCGTATCCCAGCCAGATAATAAACAGTGGAGCCAGGGCGATCTTGGGCAGCGAGTTCAGGAACACCAGAAACGGCACAACAGACCTGTGCATCAGGGGAGACCACATGATCAACACCCCCACAAGAATCCCCACAAAATCGGCGAGAAGGAATCCGCCCAGAACTTCGACGAGAGTTGTCAAGATCTGTCTGCCCCACTGCCATTTCATGTCGGCCAGGGTGGTGGCGACCAAAGACGGACTGGGAAGCAGAAACGATTTGATGCCCGTAACCGTGACGATCAATTGCCAGACCCCGATCAATAGAACAAGGAGCAAGAAAGACGGCAGTATGTTGTAGATCCATCGCGCCCGCTTGTCCCCTAAACCCGGCTCCATCCCTGCTCTCCTTTCCCCATATAGATTCCTCAGAATTCGATCTCTTGAAGCCTACGGCCCCTCGAGCCCTTGAGAATTCTGCATGCACCCTCCCTCTCAAAACAGGCATATTGCTCCGGCGGGTGCAGACCTCCGGTCGAAAATCCACCAAAATGCTTCACTTGAAAGGAAACCCTGAGGATCACCAGATTCATAAAAGCCCTGGCCGAGAGACTCGCTTCCACGAGTGCCAGGTCACCACGTGCGCTGCTGCCAACCGAAAGGACCGCCATCGGTTCCGTAAGGTCCGGTTCCGAGCCGCACATGCCAAGCTCGCAGCGGGTTCACTTGGCCGAGAACCTCGTGAGTAGGAAAGAAAAACCTCTTGCAGCAGGAAATGATGAGAACCCGTATTTTCACTGGGGGAGTATAGAAGAAGTGGGGTTGTGTGTCAAGGAACAATGCATCACGGCGTGGTCGAGTCTTCCGGGGAACCCCTGCTCCTTGGAGCCTTTGACAAGCTCACGCATGGCTTTCCAGTTGACACAGAGGCGCCCTCATTATTATACTTTTGTTGGGAAAAAGGGAATTCTTATCCCTATTTCCAAGGGAATTTGTAACATTCATACAATGCAGGAGACGACAAGATGACTATCAATTATCGATACGCCAATATGTTGCGAGCCGGCAGCTTCGGGTTGAACGTGTTCAGCGACGATGACCTGGAGCAGATCCACTTGGCCACACTCGACGTACTCTGGAATATCGGACTCCAGGTGGGGAGCCCAAAGGCGAGAGAAATCTTCGGTGATAACGGGTGTGTGGTCGATGAGAAGACCCAGATCGTCAAGATTCCAGCCAATCTGGTGGAAGACGCGATCCAATCTGCTCCGGCGACCTATCGCGCCCACGCCATCGATCCTGCAAACGATTACGTTGCCGGGGGGAAAAAAACAGGCTTTGTCAACTTTGGTGAAGCCCCGGCACTAATGGACCCGGTCACCAGAGAGGTAAGAGCCGCAACGAGAAAGGATGTGGATGACACCGTCCGATTCATAGATACGCTGGACAATATTATCGGCTGGGAAAGGCCGCTGACTCCGCGTGATCTGGACGAGGATATGGCGAGCATCTACAATAGCTACTCCTTTTTCAGCCATTCTTCAAAACACGGCTTCCTGGGCATCTACACCGTGGAGCACCTCCATGCGGCTGTTAAGATGGGAGCTGTCGTCGCCGGCGGCGAAGACAGACTCAGGCACAGCCCCTTGTTCACCTGTTCGGCCGACCCTGTCAGCCCCCTGGTCCTGAGTGAAGAGGCCACAGACGTTTTGATCGAAGCCTGTAGGTTGGGCGTGCCCATAAAGCTCAACGGCCTGGGATTGGCCGGGGGTACGACCTGCGTTGACCTGGCAAGCACACTTGTCACGCATAACGCGGAAGTGTTGGGTTCGGTCACTCTCGGCCAATTGGTCCGGAGAGGCGCCCCGATGGTGTACGCCGGCTCGACCAGCATCATGGACCTGAGCACCACGCTGGCAGCCATGGGTGCTCCCGAGATGGCAATGATCAGCGCGGCCCTTGCAAAACTGGCCCAGTTCTACAAGATGCCTTCCTGGGTAGGCGGTGGGTAGACGGATAGCAAGAAGGTCGATGCCCAGTCGGCCCACGAGTTCACCCTGACCGCCATTATACCGGCGTTGGCAGGTGCCAACATGATTTACGGGGTCGGGATGCTCGACAGCGCGCTGACATGGGACTATGCTTCGGCATTGCTGCAAAACGAGTTTCTCGATATGGTCCTCAAGGTCGTGGAGGGCATCCAGGTTTCAGAAGCAAACATCGCCTATGACGTGATCAAGGATGTCGGACCGGGCGGTGAATTCCTCACCCATGACCATACCTATCAGAATTTCAAGCGGCTCTCCCGGACTAAACTGATGAACCGGAATACCAGGGAGAGTTGGCAAGAGGCCGGATCACCGGATATTGTCGAATTGGCATACGAGAGATCCATCGACATTCTGAACAACTACAAACCGGCACCGCGTCCAGAACACGTACAGAAAGAGCTGGACAGGATCTATGCCGAATTCGAGGAGGCCGTAAGAGAACGCAAAGCCAAGACGGCGGCTTGACAAAAGGCTTGACAAGAACAGCAACACCTTACCCTGTCAGCCCGAAGGGGCCTAGTATCGTTCAGGGCTTACTCAATGTGGTTTTCCAACCACTTTTCAAGGTCGTTGAGCGCTTTCTCTTTTTGATTTTCCGATTCGTTGTATATCTCGTGATACGACCCCTCATAAACGTAGAGGGTTTTGTCGTTAACTTTCAGCTTTTGAAAAAAGAGTTCACTGGCCTGAGCACTTACCAGGTGGTCGTTGCCGGCCACTTGCATCAGGATCGGAACGGATACCTCTGATGCCCGCTGATTGAGTGTCTTCATGGCCGACGAGAATTCGGTAAACCAGCGGACGCTGACCCTGTCGTGTACCAATGGATCGTTTTCATAGGCCCTGACAACCTCTTTATCGTGACTGATTTTGGTGGCGTCTAACGCGCTGCTCATGGTCAAGCCGGGCCAGAGAAAAGACATAGCCTTTCCCAAGAGGATTTTCACTCCCGGCACCTCAATTGCCATCCCCAGGCCCGGTGAAGAGACGATCACGCCGTCGATAAGTTCAGGGCTTTGCAAAGTGAGATAAAGCGCGATAAGACCGCCCATACTGTGTCCCAGGAGAAAAACCTTTCCGCCCTCAGCGAGGCCCTCCCTGGCAGACTCGATCATCAGTCGCAAATCCAGGTGGTATTGCTCGAAGGTCAAAATATGTCCCCGTTTGCCCTCGCTTCTGCCATGTCCGCGATGATCCGGGATCCAGATCGATATGCCTCTAGGAAGCAGCCGATTTACGACATTCCCATAGCGACCGGAGTGCTCTCCCAAACCGTGGGCAATCACCAGGCGCGCCCGCTCACCAACGGCCTGGAATTGGCGATAAAAGATCTTCAGTCCGTCGTGACCAACGAAGTTTCCAGTCCTTTCAGGGGATTCTGCCATGATTTCTCCCTCCGAT
The DNA here is from genome assembly GCA_019308905.1 of Deltaproteobacteria bacterium. Lineage (NCBI taxonomy): Bacteria > Pseudomonadati > Myxococcota > Myxococcia > Deltaproteobacteria bacterium. The sequence continues at coordinate 42,786 of JAFDHF010000066.1, read as the reverse complement.
TATTCTTGTTTCCGCCAAATTAGGACGGCCTCATCCCCCTTGTTCCTCCGCTTGAATGTCAAGTGTGCGGAGTCGACCCGATCAGCTCAAATGTTTTGCCCCTGGTCACCTGTTTCTCTTGAGCCTTTCCTGAACTGCTTCGCTTGTCAGCTCGCGGAGGGTACTGGAGGCGATCCAGCGGGAAGATTTGGAATCAACCCCCTGGATTTCTCCGGCTGTCTTTATCGCGGCTCTGTTGAGACTTGGATTCCTTTTCCCGATACTCCTCAGTGCCCAGTCCACGGCCTTCTTGACGAAGTTCCGGCCATCCGTAGCCCCGCGCTTTATGAGAGGGAGGAGTTCAATGAATACCTCGTCTTTTGCTTCCTTGTCGTGCCAGGCGAGGCAGGCTATCAGTGCATAGGCGGCCCGCTTGACAAACTCCTCCTCCCGCTCGCTCCAATCATGGATTTTCTTCATCACCAGGGGAGATTTCTCAAAAAGATTCATGCAGACCTGATCGCACACATCCCATGAATCAAATCCCTTTACCCAGCTCTCCATCTGCCGCTCGGTAAGCCTCTCCGGGTCGCCGACCATCCCGGCCACTATCTTCGCTTCAGGAATTCCGGTCTTCCACAGCTCAAGGGCCAGCATGTGATCTCTGCCGATCTCCCTGGCAAGTTTGCGCAACTCAGGGACGGATACTCCCAGCCTCTTATCACCGGTCATGCCGAATTTTACCATTCCTTCCACATTTTCGGGCTTGGCCCTGGCCTTCAGTTTCTCAATGACCTCTTGCACATTGGACATGTCCGTACCCCTTTTCTTCGCCCCTTCTCTTTTCCTCTTCCTCCCCTCGGACTCCCCTTTTTGGATCGATAGGCAGGACAAAGGGGGTCAACTTGCTCTAAAGATCGTAACACCTCTTAACTCATCCTAACCTCCGCATGATAGATTAACAATCCCAGGTTGAGAGCCAAGGCCGAAAAGAAAACACCCGGGAAGGGATACCGAGGATCATTATCATAGACCACGCCGGGCTCAGGAGCCAGGCAACAGGAGGTTTCCACTTGAGAATCAAGAAATGAAGAAAGGGCCCATCTGAACCCGTTTTGGTTTTCTTGGCCCGTTCGCCTGGTCGACCATTCGGACCGGCCCTTGTGGCTTGTTGTGGTCAAGGGGGTTGGCCGGGAGCCCATGATGCTTTTGACCACACGGCCCATGCACTGCAGTCGCAGGGTTTTGTAGCAGATTGTGGAGGCCCATATGACCCGGTGGCGTATCGAGGACACGATCCGCTTTATCAAGGGCAGCTGCGCCTCTGAGGACGTTCGGCTCTTGACTCTATGGCCGGCTGCAAAATACTGCCTCACTTCTTGTCCTGGCAGCAGCCTACTTCACCGCCCTGAGGCTGGGCACACAGGCCAAGCTCAAGATCCTGGCTCTTCATGTGCTCGAGGCGGCAAAGCGGGTTTTCGGTATCCCGGACCTTCACTACTATGCTCTTGCCTACGGCATCCAGGCAATACTCAGAAGAATCGGGAAGGGCCCTGTGCGTCAGCACGATGAGACCGGAAGATACCCACCTCAACCCACTCTGTTTGAAGCCTGAATTTCTTGGGTGAACTCCAGATAGCTGTTGCCCTTCGACAGGGTGCCCTTCAATGGGTGACACCTTGTTTGACCCCTTGCTCTCTCTGCGAGCAAAGCTTGGCGGTATATCTGAGAGCATCGCTCAGGCTGCCCGGATCGGCGATCCCTTTTCCTGCAATGTCGAATGCCGTCCCATGGGCGGTCGTCCCCACCGGAACGGGCAGGCCCATGAGCAGCGTGGCGCCTTTTCTTCTGGCGAGAAGTTTCCGTGCTATGTTTGCCTGGTCGTGGTACATGCAGACCACCCCAGCAAACCCCCCATCCATAACCCTGAGGAAAAGGGTATCGCCAGGGAAGGGTCCCTCTACCCGCAAACCCAGCTTCCTTGCCTCCTCGATGGCCGGAATTATCTCGTCCACCTCCTCGCGCCCGCAGAGCCCCCCTTCCCCCCCGTGAACGTTCAGAGCGGCCACCGCGATCATTGGTTCCTGCACTCCGATTTTTCGCAATGTATCGTTCATGAGGCAGAGATACCTGACCACCCTGTCCTTCTTTATCATGGCGGCAATGTCGCGAAAGGGCACGTGAGATGTGACGGCGACTGTCCAGACAGAATCGATGACTCCCATTGTGAAGGGCTCGGCGCTCTCTGTCAACTCTGCCAGGTATTCCAGTTCGTCTAAATAGTTGTATCCTGCCCGATGAAACGCCTCCTTGTTTAGCGGTGCCGATACAACACCGTCAACCTCCTTGTCCAGAGCCATTTTGAAAGCCGCTTCCAAGCACAGTGCTGCAGCTCTGCCCATGGCAGGATCAAGTCTTCCCCATCTTATCTCGTGAACTTGTACACCCTCTGGGCACAGAACATCCATCTCAGAGAACGAAAACCTCGCTTCCGACAGATCCCCGATTTGGCGGACCCGCAACTCTGTCCCAGCCACTCTAGACGCCTGCCTCATGACCTCGGGATCACCCACAACAAAAGGACGACAACAGCCGTAGGCCTTCTCCATCGAAAGTACCTTTGCGATAATCTCCGGCCCGATTCCAGAGGCATCACCCATGGTTATTGCGATGACCGGCTTTTCTATCGGCATTGTCTCCTCCCTTTGCAGGCACGGAAGCTCTCCACTGGCCCTGTGAGAGAAAAAGCAAGACGATTCCCCGCTGACTCTTAGTCGCTGCCTCTTGATGCCAGCAGGTCTTTCATGTATCTGATACCATGGCGTGTCCAGACGTCCTCTTGGGACAATGTGGACGCATCGTTCTCCAACCGGTCCATCCAGGCCTCAACCAAGAAGTTGGGTGAACGACCCGCCCGGTGCAAAGCTGCCACCAACTCAGGCAAATCAACCATTCCCTCGCCCAATGGACAGCCCGTAATGTAGAAGCCGGTATTCCGGCGAACGGCCTTTACATCCTTGGCGTGCACCGAAACCGCCAGAGGCGCAAGCGTGGCTACCGTCTCGCCCGGACCGACCAACCTGCTTACCGAGTTCACCGGATCAAGACACACCCCGACCAGGGGATCGCCCACGGCCGTCACGATGCCGGCAAGCTCCGAGGGAAGCATGCCGAAATGGTTTTCAACGGCCAGGGTGATCTTCCATTCTCGGAGCTCCGGCAACAGGGATCCCAGCATGGCCACAAGCCCGTCGCGGGAAGGCTTGCCCCGGGCTTCGGGCAGGACAACCCTGAGCAGAGAAGCGCCGAGGCGTCTTGTCACCTCGAGGTTCCGGTGAAGGCTTTCGGGCTCACACCCCTTCATGCCGACTTCCAGGACCAGGCGGAGTTCCCCGGCCTTTCCGGCAAGGGCATCTAGCATTTTGCCCGGCAAACCGTCGAGGGGAAGATTGTCGCAGATCTGTACGACCTCGGCCCCTGCCTCTTGCGAGCGCTCGAGCAGCCCAAAAGCATCGAGACCGGCAAGCTCGACCGCCCACCTGTACGCATAGCTCGATATTCCGACGGCCAAGATCTGTCCTCCCTTCCCGGGGGTTGCCCCGCCTGCCCTGCCCCGCCCCTCCCACTCTCCACGGCGGCCCGTCTGCCTTTCCCCCCTCCCCGGCAGGCTCACCGCCGTCTCTCATGATAACATGTCTGGCCCTGGAAAGGAAAAAACGGAAAGGGAATCAAAAAGGTATCGAAAATCAAAAGAGGAAAGAAAGATACGCCGTACAGAACGAACCTAAGTACTTGTAGTTATTAAATAGTTCATACTAAGACTCAAATCGAGACTTGACCCCTTGTTTTTTTATTTGTCGAGGAGTCTTCCTGCTCTTTCGAGCTTTTGGGCCACATCCTCCATGCCGAGTTTTGACAGAGAGGACCGGGTCTGCAAGCCGGTCTCGATATCCCAGCCTTGCAGGCCGTAAAACTCATCCAGCAACCTGTCCCAGTTCTCCTTTTCACACCGAAACCCGGCGTACGGTCCCCTCTTGACCGGCTCTTTCATGAACCTTGCAGGAGGGTAGTCGTCCTTTCGGTCGAAATCCGTGTGAAGGGTATTGAATGCCTTTTCCAGGTTGTATGACCGGCGGGCGACGGCAAAAAACTCTTCCTCTGTCAGATCGATTCCCATGGCCGAGTCGGCCAGAGCCACGTAGTCCGAGGGCTCGAGGGCGTATGCCCCCGACCAGGTGCCCACGTAGACACAGATACCCACCATGTCTTCCATTTCCTTTGTCAGTGACTGCCAAACCACGTACTTGGGCTGATCAGCGTAGGTGTGGGCGGGGAACGACGCGTCCTTGGGGCCGAATCTCTCCCCTCCGATGGAGGTGCCCCGCAGATGTCGCCCGGCAACAGGGGAGGTCGCCACCCCGAGGGCCCAACCCTTGGGGACCCTGAATGGCTCTATCGAATCCTGCCCTTTCATGTGAATCGCAAAGGCCTCGGACCCCCTGCCGAGCTTCCGGGATGCCTCCTTCACCCCATGGGCCAGGAAATCCCCGATCCCCTGCCGGTGGGCCAGCCTTTTCAGGAGCTCGATGAAAGCCTCGACGTTTCCCCATTCGAGCCTTAGGCCGCCGGTGTCTTCCCTGGTGAGGAGCCCCCTTTCATAACACTCAAAAGCCCATGAGGCCACGTTGGTCGCAAAATCGGTATCCAGGCCCAATTCGTTTGCCAGGATCCACGCCTTTGTCATCCCATCCGGATCGGTTATGTCGAGCCTCACCGCGTCCATGACGGTGTTGCTCCAAAACCCCTCCCCTCTGGTTCCCCTGTATCTTCCCTCGTCTATCTCGGAGAAAGGCATGCACCCGACCGGACACATGAAGCAGGCCGTAACCCTCTTTCTGTTCTTGGGAAACCCCGTTTCCCGATCCGCGAACCTGATCCTTTTCTCCCTCTCCCAGAAATCGTCTTGGCCGTTGCGGGCGCTCACGAGAAAATCCCAGTTGCCCGAATCCGGGTCGCTCCACCGGCCCGCAAGTGTCTCGGTCTTCATCATCTGGGACAGGGGGGATCGCTTGACCTTGTCGATGGCCAGATCCACGGCCCTGAAAAACCCCTCCGGATCAGCCAACTTGATTGATCCACCCTGGCCGCACGCGACCACCGCCTTCAACCTCTTGTCTCCCATCACGCAGCCGACACCCGACCCCCCGGCCGCCTTGGCCCGGTCGCAGACAACCCCTGAACCCCTGACCCTGTTCTCGCCGGCCGGTCCGATCGAGGCCACCCTGATGCGGAGAGGCGCGTGTTGCCTTTCCAGGATCTCTTCTGTTTCAAAGGTCGTCTTTCCCCAGATCGATGCGGCATCCCTGAGTTCTGCCTTGCCGTTGTGAATCCACAGGTAGACCGGCCTGTCCGACTTCCCCGTTATCACCACATGATCAAAGCCGGCGTATTTGAGCTCCGCGCCGAAATGCCCCCCCACGTTGGCCGACCCCTTGCCGTTGTTGAAGACGTTCTTGGTCTCGATCGACATACGGCACGCCCCCGGCGCGAGCGTGCCGACCAGGGCCCCCACACCGAAGATCAACAGGTTTTCGGGATCGGACCACTTGGTCGCCCGGTCGAGCTCGTTGAGCAGGATGAGCGAGTTGATCGCCCTGCCCCCCACGAATTTCCGGGCATAGGCCTCCGTTTCCTCGGTCCATACCTTCCCTCGGCCGAGATCCACCCTCAAGATGCTTCCTGCCAAACCCCCTTTAATGTCTCCTATCGGCAATCTGCTCCTCCCCTGTTGGAACCATCCGCAGTGCTTGGTAAGCACAGAAGCGCACACAGAGAGGTTGATCCTCTCCCTCACAGTGATCACAGGTCGAGTCCAAACGCCAGTGGATGAGTCCGACTCGACCGTCTTTGGAAACAGTGATTGAACCTCCTCCCGGAGAAAACACGCCCCGATGATGAAAAGAACATGCGATCTCGCAGGCCCGGCACCCGTAGCACGCTTTGGGATCTCTGACCACCCGCATCATGGACACCTCGAATATCCCTGGAGCAATATGGAGAATCCGCGCCAGTCAATACGCTGCAATGCTATCCCATGGTCTTCGGCATGTCAACACGACACCGGGCAGAGCTACCCGGGTCTTCGGTCAGGGATCCTCATAAGGTCTTGAAATTCCCGTCGTTTGCCCTTCTGACGGTATGACGGTCTTCTCGAAAAGTCGGTATATTCCCGCGGCTTTTTCCTTGACACATAAGCGGCTCCTCTGCTAGACTCCCTCCGTCACAAAGCGAGTTACAGCCCTCTACCAGGATCGGCCGGACCGCCACCAAAGGCTGGGACTCAACGGATAGAGGCCACGCACCAGGGCGTGGCACCGGATTTCATTTACCCCTCATCGTCATCGTATCCCTTTCCGCTACAAATTTTGGAGAGCGAACAGAAAATGTATCGGATGGAACTGGCAAAAGGCGCCAAGAAGATCGTTGAGACCTGTGCAGGTGTCAAACAAGGGGAGAATGTTCTCATCATTACGGACAACGGCAGGCCCTCTTCCGTGGCCGAGGCACTGGCCGCCGCGGCCGGTGCAGTCGACGGTAACGTGACGGTGATGGTGACATCCCCCCTGAAACTGCCCGGACAGGAACCGGGCAGGATCGTGGCCGCTGCCATGAAAGAAGCCGATGTTATCCTGGCCGCGACCACGCGAACACTGGGCCACTCCTCGGCACTGGCAGAGGCTCTGAAAGCCGGGGCAAGATGCCTGGCTTTGACGGAGTGTACGGAGCAGACCCTGACATCCGGAGCAATCGAAGCGGACTTCACGGCACTCAAACCACTCGTCGATCTCGTTGCGCGGAGGTTCGATGCCGCCGGCCGCGCACACGTCAGGGCACCGGCAGGTACCGACGTCCGGTTGGATATTGCCGAACGCAAGGCGGCGACGTGCTCGGGAATATGCCATGAGCCCGGACAGATGATCGGCATTCCAGACCTCGAGGTCTATATTGCACCGATCGAGGAGAAGACAGAGGGAAGGCTGGTGATAGACGCCAGTTTTTCCGGCTTCGGCCTGGTGGAAGACCCCGTATTGATCGAAGTCGAAAACGGTAAGGTCCAATCCATCAAGGGAGGAAAAGAGGCGGTACGGCTGCAATCCCTCCTCGACTCCATGGATGATCCCGCGTGCCGGGTGATCGCGGAGCTGGCCGTCGGGCTCAATCCAAAAGGGGCTGTCAGGGGCAACATCATCGAAGACGAAGGCGTATACGGCACCGGTCATTTCGCACTGGGGAACAACATCGGCTTCGGAGGGACGAACCGGGCTCCCATACACTTTGATATGGTCTACTGGAAGCCCACGATCGAACTGGACGGAGAAATCTTCATGGAAGAGGGCAGGCTGGTCGATCTGGACAGCCGATTCTATCGGCTGTTGGAGAATTGATGAGCAAAATCCCTAAGTAGAGGAGGTGATGCTAGTATCGAGATTTGAATGGAGAACCGGGTCTTTATCTTCCGGCATGGCTTATGATCGAAAGGGGGTATTGCTATGAAGAAAAGGATAGTTGCTTTTGTGCTGATGCTACCGGTGGCCGTATTCATGCTTGCAGCGGCCTCACGGGCCAAACCCATCGTCTTGAAGTTCAGTGACATCAATGCGAAGAAGTCGGCCGCAGGCGTATTCTGCGAAAAATTCGCCGAGCTCACCGAGAAGAAGACAGAGGGGAGGGTCAAGATACAGACCTACTACGGCGGTACCTTGACGGGCAACGATATCGAAGGCACCCAGACCGGCATCGCCGATTTCAGCCAGCACGACGTGAGCGAGGTCACGGATCTCTGCCCCTTCCTGTCGATTTTGGAAGCACCGTTCATGTACAAGAACGACGAGCAGCTCTACAAGATCACCGCCCCTGATTCTCCGATATTCAAAAGGATCAATGAATGTCTGAAAGGCAGTGGTGTCCTCTTGGCCACGACCTATTCTTGGGGACCCCAGAACATTCTGACCACCAAGACGCCCGTCTACAGGCAGGAGGACTTGAAGGGACTCAAGATCAGGGTGCTTCCGAGCAAGATATTCATGGAAACCATGAAGGCGATGGGGGCCACACCGACCCCGATGAGCTGGGGCGAGGTGATCACTTCTCTGGTCACCGGGGTCATAGACGGAACCGGCATGCCCTTTTGCTACGTGGTCCCCGCCGGGCTGCACGAGATTCAGAAGTACTACATCCTCACCAGGCACAACCCCACCCTTTCGGGGGTCTTCATGAACGAGGCGGCATGGCACCGGCTTTCTCCGGAAGATCAGAGACACGTCTTGGAAGCCGGAGCCGAGGCCAGGTATTCCGTGACCCGATACATCAGGGACAACAACGAGGGATTTCGGAAACAGATGCTGGAAAAAGGCATGACCATCATCGGCCCGGATCAGTTGTCCTTTGACGCGGTCAAGATCAGAGAGACCGTGTTTCAGAAATACAAGGACGACTGGGGCGATCTGTACGGCGAAATCCTGAAGATCCTCGAGGAATAGGCATCGAGCCGGAGAGGCGGGCCAAGGGGGCGTGCCTCTCCTCTCCTCATAAGGGGCCGTGACATGGGAAAGCTGATAAACGTTATCGAGAACGTCATCGATCACGTTCAGATCGTCCTTTTGTGCTCCATCGTCGGAGCGATCGGGGCACAGATCTTCTCCCGGACACTCTTCAACAGACCCCTCGAGTTTCCAGAAGAACTCAGCATGTTCACATTGATCGCGATCGTCATACTCGGCATCGTAGTCGTCGAGAAGGAAGATGCTCACATAAAGGTGGAGTTCTTCTATGAAAGGATGCCCCGAACAGCGAAGAAATCGGTCAGGGTACTGGGCAAGATACTCACCTTCATCCTCGTCTTGGCGATACTGGACGGCGAAAAGCAGTTGTTCCCGAGAATCATCCATTTGAAGACAAAGGCCGCGAGAATCCCCTACTTGTGGATTCATGCCATCATCGTCGTCGCGTGCATTTTGTGGCTCGTAATGATCGCATATACGTTGTTCCAAATCCTCAAGGGACAAGAGTCATAGAAATGCTACTGATAGTGATGATCATATTCGTCGGTTTCCTGCTGTTCGGGTTCCCCGTGCTCATGGCCATGGGAATCGGCGCCCTGTTGTACGCAACCGTCGAGGGACTGCCTGCCTCACTGATCTCTTACTCCATCTTTCAAGCCCTCAATTCTTTTCCTCTGATTGCCGGTCCGCTGTTTATTCTTATGGGAACCCTGGTCAATGAATTCGGAGAGACGGAACGCATCTATGACTTCGCACGCCTGCTTCTGCGGCGGGGGAGGGGGTACACGGCAAAGGTCAATGTCATTGTGAGTCTGATTTTTTCAGGTATCTCGGGCTCTGCTGTTGCAGACATCGGAGGGCTCGGACAGGTGGAGATAAGAGCGATGGAGGGCGAGGGCTATACCACGGCTTATGCCGCGGCCCTGACATCGGCGAGCTCGACGATCGGGCCCCATGTTCCCTCCGAGTATTCCCCTGATCATCTATGCGGTAACCGCCCAGATTTCAACCCTCCGCGCGCTCCTGGCCGGGGCGCTCCCCGCGCTGGTCATAACGCTGGTTTTGTATATCTTTGTCGTCCTTCAGACGCCCGGCAAGCTTCCCGGAGTTCCCGCCGCCAGGCTCCAGGGTCGGCCCGATTCCGACAGGGATGGAGAGAATGTGAGTTTTTCCAAAGCCTTTGGCTGATGCTCGTCGGCGTGTTCAGTCCCAGTGAAGCAGGCGCCTTCGCTGTCATCTACATCATAATTCTGCAGGTAGTGCGCCGAACGTTCAGCTTGAAGAGATTGAAGCGTTGCCTGGTGGAGACGTACAAATCAATTGCGTGTATCTTCATGATCATAGCCATAGCCGAATTCCTGACAAAGGTGCTGACACTCGAGCATTTTCCGGAATTGGTGACCCGCTGGTTCACGAGCATCACCGCCAGTCCCATAACGATCCTGTTGCTCATCAACGCAATGGTGCTCATTATCGGGATGTTCATGGAGATGGTTTCAACGCTGATAATCCTGACACCGATCCTCCTCGTCATAACGAATGCTATCGGTGTTGATCCTTTTCATCTGGGAGTGATACTGGTCTTCAATCTGGAGATCGGCATGTTCACACCGCCCCTCGGCGTGGGGGTCTACACGGTGGCGAAGGTCGGGAATGTGCCTCCGGACAAGGTCTTCAGGGAACTACTCACCTTGTACTGGCCGCTGCTCATAGCACTCCTCATCATAACGTTTTTCCCGGCCCTGTCCCTTTGGCTGCCGGGCCTGATGGACTAAGAAGCGGTCTGGCAGGAGTCAAGAACAGACGTGAGTTCGATTCCGATCCCTAGGAGCGCTTGCGGTACTTGTCCACTATTATGGCAACGCAGATGATCGCACCTGTCACCACCATCTTGACAAAGGAGGAAACCCCGACCAGATCGAATCCATTCGACAGGATGGCTATCAAGACGACCCCCAGGATGACCCCGAACAGGTGCCCCTCGCCGCCCGAGAACGTAACTCCCCCGATGACGACGACCGCGATCGAGTCGAGCATCAACCCCGCCTGCCCCAGGTTGGGCGTTCCCGAGTAGACTCTCGACGAGAGCAGGATTCCGCATATGCCCGAGAAAAGACCGCAGTAGACATAGGCATACATCAGGTACTTGCGTACGTCTATCCCGGAAAGCCGTGAGGATTCAGGATCTCCACCGACCGCGTAGAGGTGCCTGCCGAATCGGGTCGTGTAGAGGAGCACCCATGTGACCGCAGTCAGGCAAATCGAGATGATGACCGGGATCGGTATCTTCCAGATATATCCGGCCCCGAGAATCATGTACTCCAGCGGCATCCCGTGGACGGTCTGGCCCGAGGTTATTATCAAGGCGATTCCGTGGACCATGGAAAGCATTCCAAGAGTGACGGCAAAAGGGGCGACCCCTATGTAACCTATGGCTATTCCGTTTGCAAAACCGATTATGAGGCTGGCGACAATTGCAAGTGCGAATCCGGCCACGACCCCGTATTTCAGGCTGAAAATCGCGGAGAGGACACTCACGATTCCGATTATCGACCCCACCGATAGATCGACTCCCGTGGTAAGCACCGGGAGCATCTGGGCACAACCCAGTATCAGCAAGAAGGACATCTGGCGGAGGACTATCAGGAGGTTCGAAATCGTTGCAAACCTCGGCTGACTGATGGAATAGTAAACACTGAGGGCAACCACCAAGACCGGGAGCAATCCGATCCTGGACGCGAGGATTCTCAACCTGCCGGCACGTCCCCTGCTGTATTCCATAGACCCTTCATTCCTCCATCATAATGCTTTACACGAGCCGCGGCCTCACCGCCCGGCAGTTGCGCCCGCGCACTCCTGTGAGGATCCGGCCCCCCGGGGCCCTCACGCCCCGTTGGCCGATCTCTTCCCGATGAACATCAGCCTCACCAGTTCCTCCTGGTCGAGCTCCGCGGTGGGCCTGCAATCCACCGGCATTCCGCCCTTGAGGACGAGCACCCGGTCGGCCACCTCGAAGATGTCCTGGAGGCGGTGCGTGACGAAGATGATCGATATCCCCCTCCCTCTCAGGTCGCGCATGAGCTCGACCACCTTTGAGGCTTCACGCACGGCAAGGTTGGCCGTAGGTTCATCCATCAAGACCAGCTTGGGACCGAACCTGATAGCCTTCCCGATGGCAACGGCCTGCTGCTGTCCTCCGGAGAGGTTGTTGACGATCTCCCTGGGATCCTTGACGTCGATCTTGAGGCTCCGGAGAGTCTCGATGGCCATCTGTTCCATCTTTCTCTTGCAGAGAAAATGGATGAGCCCGAATAGAGACACCGTAAGCTCCCGCGCCAGGAACAGGTTGGATGCAATATCGAGGTGTCTGCAGAGGGCGAGATGCTGGTAGACCATCTCGATTCCCAACTCACGGGAGTGACGTGGGGAACGAATCTTGACTTCCCTGCCTTCGAAGTAGATACGCCCGCTGTCAGGCCTGTAGGCGCCGGTGAGTATCTTCAGCAGAGTCGATTTTCCCGCTCCGTTGTCACCGACCAGGCCGAGGATCTCGCCCTTGAACAGCTCAAGATCCACGTTGGCCAGGGCGCTGACCCCGCCGAAGTGCTTGCTGATATTGGAGATTACGAGCAAGGGTTCCATCGTCGACTCTTAAAGAGGCCTGTCGTCCATCCATGCGAGCCTTGGAGATCTCCGTGCGGGCTCCACGCGAAGAGGATCCCATCCCTCTTGCTTCTCCGGTGCGCACCGGACAGGTTCGCTCCCGCGCGCTTAGAAGCCCGCCCCTTCCTGCACCACACACAGATCGACTCTCTCCCGCCCTTGGCAGGGAGAAAAGCTGCTCCGGAACTCGCGGTCTGATTCGTGAGAACCACGCTGCCAGAGACGGGTCAGCCGGAAAAGGGTCCGATCCGTGGCCCTATTTGCCCGTGGTGATGGGGACACGCCACCCGCTGGGCGCATAGAAATTGGTCTTGTCGAGCTTGTCGATATTTGCCTTCGTGATGCCCACCGAGGCCGGGTGTATGATGTACGGCACATTCTGTTCGCCGTTCAGGTGTTTGACGGCGAGATCCACCACGATCCTGGCAAGGATGACTGTGGGTTCCGAGAATCCGATGTCGACGGAACCGTTCCTGATATAAGGGAGGCTCTCCTCAGAGGCATAGACCATGCCCAACTTGACCGTGTCGGTCTTCCTTGCGGCGATCAGGGCGTTTGCGGCCCCATGCCCGAGAACGTCAACCGCCGTGATGTAGTTGAGATCAGGGTAGGCCTGCAAGAGGTTCTCCGCGGTGTTCTGGCCCACGGCCACGTCTATGTCCGTCCAGCGCTCGTCGAGTATCTTGATCCCGGAATACCCGCGCACCGCCGCGTGAAGTCCCTTCGACAGGAGCGAGGTCCACGTGATCCCGCTGGGCCCTGAGAGGAGGACCAGGTTAGCATTTCCTCCGGAATCCCTGATGACCCACTGCCCCAGGTCGTAGCCGAGTTTGTAGTCGTTGGCAAGGGCGATGCCCGAGACCCTCACACTCTTGGTCGTCTGGGCCAGCATGAACACGGGAATCCCTTTGTCGATCGTCTCTTCCACAACGCGGGCCGTTCCCTCGAAACTGATCGGACCGAGAAGCAGGGCGTCGATCCCCCGCTGCACCAGATTCTCGATCTGGCTGATCTGGGTAGGAAGGTCGTCGTAGCTGGCGGCCGCCAGTATCGTGGTTTCACATCCCAGCGACTTCGCCTCGGACCACACACCGTAGGCGATGTTTACCCAATATGGGTTCTTTATCAGAGGCAGAGAAATGCCGAGCCTGTACGGGCGATTCGCCTTTTCAGGCGGAGAAAAATCCTCTATGACGGTGTCGCCCCACTTGTAGATGGCTTCCACTTCGAAGGGGTACCACTTCGCACCCGCCTGCACCGATGAAGTAAAGCCGACCAGCAGGAAAGCCATTCCAACGACAATAGTCAAAACGATCGGACTTCTTCTCTTCATACCGGACCCTCCTTTTCTCTCCGTGTTGCACCGCATACCTCGATCTCCGCTGCCGTAATGGGTGTCCAAGATTTCAGTCTTTTTAGCAGAAGCCGGCCCCGTTGTCAACAAGAAACGCCTGGATTTTCTTGACCTTTCGATCAGGGAGTCTTGCAACTACTTGGTTTTGCAGTTTTTTCTATTCTGGCAGGAGAACACCCTTTCTCAAGACTCGGGCAACCCCGCAAGGATACCGGCAGGGTATCCACTGCGGCGGTCCAAACCGTGAAAAATCCCGAATCTCACATCCCTTCTCTTATGACCTTCAACACGTCTTCTGTGATGTTCAGGGCTTCATCGATATCCTCGTCGGTGTGGGCAACCGAGATGGAGTATTCCTCAAACCACGCGCTGCCCATGGGAATGACACCCTTGCTGAGCATTCCGTACCAGTACTGCCGCCACATCTCCTTGTTGCACTGGTTCGCCTGGCGGTAGTTGTGGGGCTTGTCCGGAACAAACTGGATCCCCCCCAGGGGACCCTCGTGGGTGACGCAGGCGGGAAGCCCCAACCGGTCGATGATCTCCTCGAGACCGGAGGCGTATCTGTCGCCCAAGCGGTTCAGCCTCTCGTAAACCTCGCGGGTCAGCACCCTGGTCAGGCAGGCAAGCCCCGCGGCGGTGGTCAGGGGGTTGGCATTGTAGGTTCCGGAGTGAAACGTGGTCCCCAGGGGGGTGATCAGGTTCATGAGGTCACGCCTCCCTCCGAAGGCGCCCAGCGGGGTCCCCCCTCCGATGGCCTTGGCAAGGGTGACCAGGTCCGGCTCGATGCCGTATCTCTCGCATGCCCCACCTTCGGCGATCCGGCAACCGACCTTCACTTCGTCAAATATGAGGAGCACGTTGTGCCTGCGGGTCAGTTCCCGAACCCCTTCCAGATAACCCGGATCAGGAGGAATCACCCCTCCGTTCGTCATACACGGCTCGATGATGAAGCACGCTATCTCGCCCTCGTGTTTTTTCAACTGATACTCCAGGCTCTCCAGATGGTTGAACTGCACCACGTGCGTGTGAGCCGTAGCACCGGGCGGAATGCCCGCACTTTCAACAATCGAAGAAGGCATCCAGTCTGGTCCGGCCGGTGTGTTGGATGGAACCGCGCAACTCACCATCAGCGTATCGCTCGCCCCGTGGTAGGCCCCTTCGACCTTGATCACCCCGAGCTTGTTAGTGGCTGCCCTTGCAAGACGGACGGCGTACGTCGTCGCTTCGACTCCCGACTGGGTGAAGCGGATCATCTCCATCACAGGGTAGCGGCGGCGGATCTCCTCGGCCAGTTCCCTGGCAGGGGCTGCTGGAAGACCGTACAGGGTCCCTTTCCTGGTCTGCTGGTTGATGGCCTCGGCGATAATTGGGTTGGCATGCCCTGCGATCATGGCGGCATAACACATTCCGAAGTCGATGTACCTGTTGCCGTCCAGGTCCCAGAGGTAGGCCCCCTTGCTCTCCTTCACAAAGATGGGATACGGGTCCCAGAGCTGGATCGGGCTTCCAACCCCGCCGGGAATAACAGACTGGGCCAACTCCGCCTCCTTTCGGGACGCCGGAGTTCGTTTCACATACTCGTCATAGAAGCTTGCCATGGAGCATCTCCTTTCCGGTGGATTGAGATCTCGTGTGGGCCGAAGGACGGGCTGCCCGGGCAAACACCCCGCAGAAAAACCCGGAAGCGGGAACGCGAGATGTTACGGAAGACGTTTATACTTCATTGGATCCGCCGTTGTCAATTGAAAACCCTCCGAATTCCTCCGGTCGGTCCTGGATCGATCGACGGTTTCAGGGCAGGGAGAAGAAACGCGCCCTATGGAAGCGAAGGCGGCGCCACGCCCTCGATTGACTTCACGGTCTTCCTCCACTATAATCCAGCACGGATCGAGGGCACCGGGGCCTCGGAGGACCGACACCAGGAGAGAGGAGACGCAATGGGAGAAAACAGTTTTCTTGCTTTTGCCGGCGGTACGATCATCGACGGCACGGGAAAGGATCCGGTGGAGGACGCGGTCCTGGTCGTCCACGGGGCGGTCATCGAGGCTGTGGGGAGCAGAGGCGAGGTCGAAGTCCCTGCCGGGTGCGAGGTCGTCGATGTCTCGGGAAAGACGGTCATGCCCGGCATGTTCGACTGCCACTGCCACGTATCCCTGATCACCATGAGTATCGAGAAAAGGCTCTTCACTCCCAAGACCGTGGAAATTTTTCAAACTGCCCAAATGATGAGACGGACACTCCATGCAGGATTCACCACTATCCGGGAGCCGGGAATACTCAATGACATCGGTCTCAGAGAGGCCGTGGAGATGGGTCTGGTCGAAGGCCCGAGGCTTGTGCTTGCAGGCGGAATCGGCCAGACCGGAGGGCACTTCGACGAGTACTATCCCCGCGGCGTCGAGGTCCCGCTGCTTGAGGCCGAGATCTGCGACGGGGTGGCCGAGGTCCAGAAGGCCGCGAGAAGGGTTCTCCGCAGAGGGTTTGATTTCATAAAGGTCTGTGTCACAGGCGGTGTTGCCTCACCCGCCGATTCGCCGGAATACACGGAGTGGACCCTTGAGGAACTGAAGGCGATTGTCCATGAGGCATCGGCCCGGGGCAAGGCCGTCATGGCCCATGCAGAGGGGACAGAAGGGATAAAGAACGCGATCCGTGCCGGCGTCCGGACCGTGGAACACGGCAGCATGCTCGACGACGAGGCGGTCGAGATGTTCCTTGAGACTGGCACCTACCTGGTCCCGACGATCGTCGTTTTCGAGACGCTCGTGGAGCGCGGGGAGGAGATGGGCCTCACCCCGGTTTCACTGGCCAAGGCCAAGCGCCTGAGAGATACTCACCTCAAGAGCTTTTCCAGGGCGGCTGCAGCGGGAATCAGGATCGCCCTCGGGACAGACGCCATCCACGAAGAGATGCACGGCAGGAACGCCCGCGAGCTTGAACTCATGGTCCGCCACGGGTTCACCCCCATGCAGGCCCTTGTAGCGGCCACAAAAACCTCGGCCCAGGCCTGCCGGCTCGACGACAGGCTCGGCACCCTGGAGGCGGGCAAACTGGCCTCCCTCCTGGTCGTGGCCGGCGATCCCCTGAAGGATATCTCGATTCTCCAGGAGCCGTCGCGCCTTCTCGCGGTGATGAAGGAAGGGGCCTTCTCGGTGGACAGGCTGGGCCGCCAGGCTCCCACGGCCTGAGGATCGCCGGGCCGGGTAACCGACACGACAGGAGAAGAACCCGAGCCGAGATGAAGATAGGGGGAAGAGGCTCCTCCCGGTGCCATCGCCCTTTTGGGGAGTTCCCCCATTTCGTGGAAACCTCTTGTTCCAGAGCGACATTGCGGAAGCGGTGGGGTACCCATCGGGAATGTTCGTGATTCGTGTTCGTGGCTCGTGATTCGTGTTCGTGGCTCGTGATTCGTGTTCGTGGCTCGTGATTCGTGTTCGTGGCTCGTGATTCGTGTTCGTGATTCGTGTTCGTGATTCGTGTTCGTGGCTCGTGATTCGTGCGCGTGTTCGTGGTGCGTGTTCGTGGTTCGTGTTCGTGGGGAAAAGGTAGGGATTTCCCACCCGCGAACCTTGATAGGGTCACCGCGTGAGCTCAGGAGCGAGGGGACAAGGGTGTTCTCCTGCCAAAACAGGAAAAAATCGTGAAGTCATATACTTGCAAGAATCCTGGGCCGAAAACTCAGGAAACTCCACTCCATTTTCCCTTGCCAAAAAGACCGGCCGGTGCTAGATTCTGCAGGAAATGGTTTCACCCGATCAACACCTCCTCCAGGTCCAAGAGCTGAGGACGTATTTCTACACCTTCGAGGGCACTGCCAGGGCCGTCGACGATGTGAGCTTCTCCTTGAACAGGGGCGAGACCCTCGGACTGGTGGGGGAGTCGGGCTGCGGCAAGAGCGTAACCGCCCTGTCGATCATGCGGCTCGTGCCCGAGCCTCCCGGCAGAATCGTCCACGGAAGGGTCGAGTTTGACGGGACAGACCTGCTCAAGCTTTCCATGGACGAGATGCGCCACGTACGGGGCAACCGTATCTCGATGATCTTCCAGGAACCCATGACCTCTCTGAATCCGGTCTTCACCATCGGCGACCAGATCTCGGAGATGTTCATCCTCCACCAGAAACTCGGCAAGAAGGAGAGCTGGAACCGAGCGGTAGAGATGTTGAGGCTGGTCCAGATCCCCTCCCCTGAAAAGCGGATCCGCGAGTATCCCCATCAGCTTTCAGGGGGGATGCGGCAGCGGGCGATGATCGCCATGGCCCTTTCCTGTGACCCGGAGATACTGATTGCCGACGAACCCACCACGGCCCTGGATGTTACGATTCAGGCCCAGGTTCTCGATCTCATGCTCAAGCTCAAGGAGGATTTCGATGCCGCCATCATCCTGATCACCCACGACCTCGGGGTGGTCGCGGAGATAGCCCAGCGGATCGAGGTGATGTATGCCGGCAAGGTGGTGGAGGAGGCTGAAACCATCGCCATCTTTGAGGACCCGAAACACCCCTACACCCGGGGCCTTCTCAGGTCGATCCCCAAGCTGGGCCAGAGGGCCCGTTACGGCCGCCAGCGCCTCCAGGAGATCTCCGGGATGGTTCCTAGCCTCTACGAGTTGCCTCCTGGATGCACCTTCTTCCCCCGGTGTCCCGAGGCCAAGCCTGTGTGCCGGAGGGAAGCCCCTCGGCTGATCGACCTCGGTGGCTCCCACAAGGTAAGGTGCTGGCTCTATCAGGACGGATAAGGCGGGCGGATGCGAGATGGACGAGCTTCTCTCGGTCTCAGACCTCAAGGTCCACTTCCCCATAAAGAAGGGGCTCTTTTCCCGAACGATCGGCCATGTCTATGCCGTCGACGGAATCAGCTTCACCCTGAAAAAGGGCGAGACAATCGGTCTGGTGGGTGAAAGCGGGTGCGGCAAGACGACCACCGGTCTGGCCGTCCTGAGGCTTATCGAGCCCACCTCGGGAAGGGTCGTGTTCAACGGGGTCGAGATGTCCGGGGTGGCCAAACCCGCCCTCAGGTCCCTGAGGAGGCAGATGCAGATCATCTTCCAGGACCCTTACTCTTCCCTCAACCCCCGGATGACGGTGAATCAGATCATAGCCGACCCCATGAACGTCCACGGCGTCTACCAGGGCCGCCAGAGGGAGGAGAGGATCGCCTATCTCCTCGAAAAGGTCGGCCTCACCCCGGAGCAGGGAAGGCGCTACCCCCACGAGTTCAGCGGCGGCCAGCGCCAGAGAATAGGGATCGCCCGCGCCCTGGCCCTGAACCCACAGCTCATCATAGGGGACGAGCCTGTCTCGGCACTGGACGTCTCCATCCAGGCCCAGATCATCAACCTGCTCATCGACCTCCAAGAGGAGTTTCGGCTCTCCTACATCATCATAGCCCACGACCTTGCGGTGGTGGAACACATCTGCGACCGCATAGCCGTCATGTACCTGGGGAAGATCGTGGAGACGGCCTCTTTTCGCGACCTCTATACCGACCCCAAACACCCCTACACTCAAGCCCTGCTCTCGGCCGTGCCCGTGGCGGATCCGAGAAGAGGCAGGGAAAGGATCATCCTGAAGGGGGACGTGCCCAGTCCCATCAACCCGCCCCCGGGATGCCGTTTCCATCCACGCTGCCCTTACCGGATCGAGCCCTGCGACAGGATCGAACCCTCGCTCAAGGGCCTGGGAGGCGACCGGCATGTGGCGTGCCATCTCTACTGATCCCACGGGGGAGCCTTTGCTGGGGTTCCGGGACCATCCCACGGAGAAAGGAGGTGAAAACCGTCTGTAATCCGGCCAAGACCAAGGCCGCTGCCTGCAATCCGAAAGGAGGAATGAAGATGAAAAAGACTCTCTGCTTTCTCTCCACTGTCGTTTTCGTCATGGCCTTTGTCGGTTTCGGGGGACAAGCCTGGAGCGCCTCTTCCATCGTGGTGGGTGTGGATTCGGGTCCCATCACCATGGATCCCGGCGGCTCTCTGGCAGATCCCAATTTCTCCGTCATGGCAAATCTCTTTGACGGCCTGCTCCAGCGCAAGGTGGACGGCAAGCTCTACCCGGCCCTGGCCGAGCGCTACGAGCACCCGGACCTGGTGACCTGGAAGTTCTATCTCAGGAAAGGAGTGAAGTTCCAAAACGGCAATCCCTTTACCGCTGACGACGTCAAGTTCACCCTCGAGCGTCTGAAGGATCCTAAGTGCTGCTCGGAGTTCATGGATCTGGGCAAGGAGATCGCCTCGGTGGAGATCATCGACGACTACACGGTCGTCGTCAAGACCGGCACTCCGGACCCCTCCTTTGATCAGAACCTCGACATCGTCTTCATGATGGACAAGGAGTCCACAGAGACGAGGGACCAGGGCGACGTAGGGGTCAAGCCCATCGGCACAGGAGCCTACAGGCTGGTTGAATGGGTCAAGGGGTCCTACGTGAAAATGACGGCCAACAAGGACTACTGGGAAGGTGCCCCGCCGATCGAAAACGTGGAGATCAGACCCGTCACCGAGTCTTCCACACGTTTCGCAGCCCTGGTCTCCGGAGAGGTGGAGATGATCTCGGGAGTACCCGTGGAGCTCTACGACAGGCTGGTCAAGAATCCCAAGATCGAGGTCGTCTCCCGCCCGGGCCGGAGGGTCATTTTCCTCGCCCTGGGAAACAAGCCGGGCGACCCTTGGGCCGACATGCGGGTCCGCAGGGCCATGTACATGGCGATCAACGAAGAAGAGATCATCACCAAGGTCATGAGGAGCCAGGCCTCACCGGCGAGCCAGCTTGCCGACTCGGCCATGGTCGGTTATGCAGAAGACATACAGAGGCTCCCCTATGATCCGGCCCGGGCCAGGAAACTCCTGGAGGAGGCCGGCTATGCCGACGGTTTCGATATCACCCTGGCAGGCCCGAACGATCGCTATGTCCAGGACGAAAAGATCTGCGAAGCCGTGGCCAAGTACCTGGCCAAGGTCGGGATCAGGTGCAAGCTCGACGTAAAACCAAAGGCCGTGTTTTTCCCGGAGATCGTGGCGGGTGACAAGTACGACTTCTATCTGCTCGGCTGGCTGTCCAATACCTACGACTATCGCCAGAACTACACCTTCCTCTTCTACACCCGGGGCCAGGAAAAGGGTTACGGCGCATGGAACGGGACGAGTTGGAGCGACCCCGCCCTCGACAAGCTCTTCGATGCCACCGACGGGATGGTCGACAAGGAGGAGCGCCGCGCAGCCCTGGAGGATCTCAACAGAAAGGTAATGGAGAGGATCGGCGTTATCCCTCTCCATTACGGGTTGAATACCTACGCCTTCCAGAAGGCGAGCGGGATCCGCTTCACCCCGAGACCCGACCGATGGCTGGTCTTCAAGGATATCTCCAAGGAGTAGTTTTTCACCGGAATGGGTGGGGCCCTCTACCTGGGGCCCTGCCTTCCGGAAAGGGGAGATTCGCGTACCCATGGCCACCTATATCACGCGCCGACTCATTCAGGGTGTCATCGTGCTCTTTTGTGTCTCCTTTATCTGTTTCCTGATTTTCCGCTACACGGGCGACCCGGTGGTTACCCTGGCCGGCGTATACGCCACTTCCAAGGACAGGGAGGAGATAAGGAAGGCCTACGGCCTGGACAAGCCCTTCTATGTCCAGTACCTCCGCTTCATAGCCAGTGCGGCCAGGGGCGACTTCGGAAACTCCTATGTGACCCGTGTCCCTGCACTGGGGCTCATCATGGAGAGAGTCCCGGCGACCGTGGAACTCGCAGTAACCGCCGTGGTGCTGGCCCTGGTGCTCGGCACGGGTCTGGGGGTGCTTGTCTCAATAAAACCGCACTCGGCGGCAAGCCGGCTGATCATGGCAGGCTCCCTTGGGGGGATCTCCATCCCGACTTTTCTGATCGGCGTTCTGCTGATCATGGTCTTTTCGGTCTGGCTGGGCATCCTGCCCCCCTTCGGCCGGGGCGAGACGGTTACCATCGGGTTCTGGCGGACCGGCCTTCTCACGTGGAGCGGGATATCTCACCTTGTTCTTCCGGCCCTCACCCTGACGGGTTACCAGCTCGCGGTGCTGCTGCGCCTGACACGGGCCGGGATGCGGGAGGTTCTCACCGAGGAGTACATAAAGACCGCATGGGCCAAGGGACTCTCCCCTTACCGGGTGATCTTCAAGCACGCCTTGAAGAACGTACTCATCCCCGTGGTAACCATGTCCGGCCTGATGCTTGGAGAACTGCTGGCCTTTGCCGTGGTGACCGAGACCATCTTCCAGTGGCCGGGCATGGGCAACCTTCTGCTCAAATCGATCTACGAGTCGGACCAGCCCGTGATCGTCACCTATATCATGCTGGCTTCGGTCATCATCCTCAGCATCAACATAGTTGTCGATATCATTTACGCCTTCCTCAATCCGAGGATTCGTTATGACTAGGGGTTTCCTGAGGTCGAAGTTCGTCTATGACTATCTCCGGGATCCCTCCGCCCTGGTGGGAAGCCTCATCCTGGTGCTCTTTGCTCTGGGCGCTCTGTTTGCACCCTTGATCTCACCCCAGAACCCCTATGACCTGAAGAAGGTCAGTCTCGAACACTTCCTCCAGCCCCCCATCTGGATGGAGGGAGGCCAGGCCCCCTATCTGCTGGGAACCGACGACCAGGGCCGCGACATATTGAGCACGATACTCTACGGGTGCCGGACCTCTCTGACCGTCGCCTTCGGGGTGGTCATAATAGCGGGAACCTTCGGGGTTGCCATGGGGCTTGTGGCCGGGTACTACGGCGGGCGCCTGGACGCGTTGATAATGCGGCTGGCCGATACGTTTTTTTCTTTTTCCACCACACTTATCGCCTTTCTCCTCCTGGGTGTATTCAAGGAGAAGGGCGTCGGAGTCGTAATCATGGCCATCTGTGTGGCCGACTGGGTCAGGTACGCCCGAACGATGCGGGGCAGCGTCCTGGAAGTCAAGGAGGAGGCTTACATCATGGCCGCCAGGAGCACGGGAGCCGGTGACTTGAGGATCCTGCTGAGACACCTCCTTCCCAATGCGATCCCCCCTGTCTTCGTGGTCATGGCAGTGGATCTGGCCGTGGTGATCATGATAGAGGCCACCCTCAGTTTTCTCGGGGTCGGGGTGCCCCTGACCGAGCCCTCCCTCGGCATGATGATCTCGATCGGAAAAGACTACGTCTACGCCGGAATGTGGTGGATGGTCGTCTTTCCGGGAGCGGCCCTGATCTTGCTTGTGGTGGGGATCAATCTCTTTGCAGACTGGCTCAGGGAGGAACTGAACCCCAAGATCGAACGCCAGGGCTGAGAAGCCTAGCAGGTCCTGCAGTCGGTGCGGCCGTCAAGAGGCGGGGCGGCCGTCTTCGACCGGCTACGACTCCAGGACCATGGAAATCGCGCCCTTGGGGCAGACTGCGGCGCAGATGCCGCACCCCTTGCAGCAGTCGTAGTCGATGACGATCCTGCCCGATACTCGACCGCCGGTTATGCAGAGGTCAGGGCAGAGAAGCCCGCAGACCTTGCACTTGCTGCATTTTGTCTCGTCGATGAGCGGTCTCTGTATCCGCCCTTCCACGATTCGAGAAGACTTTCCAACTCGCCCGGGAACCTCTCCCAATTCGAAGCCTCTCCTCAAGGCCTGGAGGTTGATCTGCCTGAAACGTTCCGGAACGTGATTCGAAATCGCCGATTCCATGGCGACTCGAGAGACAACGCCGGTCAGGGCAGTCAGGGCGCCGAGCATCACGACATTGGCGACCTGCTTGTTTCCCAGTTCGCGCACGGCCGCCTCCACGGCGGCAAGGCCCCTATGGACGGGGGCAGAGCGGGCCGGTCTTACCAGGTGGCTTTCAAAAATCACGAGTCCATCCCCCTTCACCTCCCCCGCGAACCGGTCATAGGCCTCCTGAGACATGGCCACCAGCACGTCTGCCTCCAGCACATGGGGGAAGTCGACAGGCCTGTCAGAGAGTACGACTTCGGCTCTGCACGCGGATCCCCTGGCCTGGGCTCCGTAGGAATTGGCCCCTGAGGCCCAACGGCCGTCGATGACAGCGGCACGGCCGAGGAGCAGGCCGGCCAGGACGATGCCCTGGCCGCCGAAACCACCCAACCGGATCTGAGTTATGCCGGGCATGGTACAAACTCCCCGGTCACGATCATCTCCTCACGCTCGGACTCGGACATCCGTTCGGCCTTTTTCAGCGTGACGCAGTGATCCATGAGATAGGTTATCATTTCGGCGGGCTGGTCGTAACGGTTTCTCCTCCCGAACTGGGTCGGACAGGGCGAGAGGACCTCGACGAAGGAAAATCCCCGATTTCCTATGGCCCTCTTTATCGATTCGATCAAGGCGAGTGGTTGGGTCACGGAAAACCGCGCTACATAGGTCGCCCCTGCCGCCTCCACGAGACGGCAGAGGTCGAAGGGTCGATATGGGTTTCCCCGAGGCGTGGTTGAGGTCACGGCCTCCACAGGCGTAGTGGAGGCTACCTGCCCGCCTGTCATGCCGTAGATCATGTTGTTGGCACAGATCACCGTGAGGTCGAGATCCCGCCGTGCAGCGTGGATTAGATGATTGCCTCCGATAGAGGAGAGGTCGCCGTCCCCGCTGATCACTATAACGGTCAGATCGGGGCTGAAGAGCTTGGCCCCTGTGGCAAAGGGGATCGCTCTTCCGTGGAGGGTGTGGAGGGTATCTGCCTGGAAATGGGGGCTGGGTATCCAGGCCGCGCACCCGATCCCGGATACGAAGAGAGTCCGGTCCATGTCCAATCCAAGGCCGTCCACCGCCCGGAGAATCGCCCCCATGAGAATCCCGTGACCGCACCCCGGACAGAAAGGAGTGCCCTTGAGGCCGGGACGGAGGTATTTTTCCATGACCCTCGCCATCAGACAAGCCTCCGGAGTTCCTCCATAATGCGGCCGGGATGGATGATCTCCCCGTCGGTCTGGCAGAGACTGACAACCCTTCTCCCCGTATGCTTGCGGATCTCTCCTGCCACCTGTCCCCGGTTCATCTCGGGGACGAGGATCCTCTCCACCCCTGGTGGGAGCCCTTCGATCTCCCTGTCCGGAAACGGCCAGAGTGTCTTGAGCCTTAGAAGGCCAAAGGGTTTTCCCTCTTTCCGGAGCTCCCGAACCGCATAGCGCGCACTTCGGGCGGTAAAGCCATACGCCACGACCACCGTTGTTGCACCCTCCAAGTCAAAGCACTCGACCTGTGTGATGGACCGCCTGGCCCTCAGGATCTTCTCGTTTATCCTCTCCACAAGGGCCGCGTGGACCTCGGGATCATCGGTCTTGCGGAACCCCCATGGGTCGTGAGTCGACCCGGTGACCAGGAGCCCGGCGCCTTCGCCAAAAGCCGGCATGGGCGGCACCAGATCCCTGCCCCCATCTCCAAAGGGAGGAGCCTCCTTGCCTTTTTTTCGATTGAAAATCTTGACGCTTTCCGGGATCTTCACATTCTCCCTCAGATGGCCTGTAGCTTCATCCGCCAGCACGACTACGGGGACTCTGAACCGTTCGGCCAAGTTGAAGGCCTCGACGGTGAGGTCGAACATCTCCTGGGCGGACCACGGAGAGAGGGCGATCACCTGGTAATCACCGTGGGATCCCCACTTGGCCTGCATCACATCTCCTGATCCCACACGGGTCGCCTGGCCTGTGGCAGGGCCTGCCCTCTGGATATCGACTATTACGCAGGGAGTCTCGGTAAAGGCCCCGTAGCCGATTGCCTCCTGCATGAGGCTGAATCCCGGTCCGGATGTGGCCGTCATGGCCTTGGCCCCTGCCCATGAGGCGCCGAGGACGGCGCAGATCGAGCCGATTTCGTCTTCCATCTGGATGAAGACGCCCCCGACCTCCTCCAGTCTCCGGGCCATCCGCTCCATGATCTCGCTGGAAGGGGTAATCGGGTATCCGCCGAAAAAACGGCATCCGGCTGCCAGGGCCCCTTCGGCAACCGCCTCATTTCCTGAAAGATAGTACTGGTTCGGTTTGAGAGAAACCTCTGTCTCTTGAAATCCCATTTCTCAAGACCATCCGCTCGGCACCGGTCCGCTGTTATCCTATCGAATCTATCCGGGTTGATCCATCCCCTCGGATCAATGCCCCTGCTTTGCAGCCGGACGTTTATTCCCGTGGCCGGAATCAACTCGCGGGTCCCTGTCTTCCCGCTCCCCGCAGGCCGGATACCGCCGCGGGTCTTGTACGCGGCCCACCAGTCACGAAAAGAGTCTTGCCAGCTCTTCGAGGAGCATGGCCACATCCTCGCAGGGGACTATCCCGTAGTCGGCCAGCCGGCCGGCTACGTCTTCCGGCAGATCCCTTCCCTCCACGGTCTGATTCAGCCTCCCCCCCATGAAGACGGGGACCTTCAGGGACCTCTTGCTGAACTCCTCCCTCAGGAGCCCGGCGAACTCATAGGCCATCCCGTTGTGGGTGCTGACGGCCAGGACCTCTGCACCGCACTCCGCAAGCGCTTCGGCGATCTGTCCGGGGCTTTTCTCCGGCCCGATGTTCAGGACTTCCATGCCCGCAGCCTTGAGGCCCCTCTCCAGGATGAACAGGGCATGCTCGTGGATATCTGTCGAGGTTATGACAGCTCTTCGACCTCTCAGCCCTCTGTATCGGAGGGGATCCCTGTTGATCGTTTCTTCCAAGGCCCGTGATTTCTCCTGGACCCCCTTGTAGTAGTCGACCGTCATGATCGGCCTGCGGCGGTGGAGATGGGATTCGTCCTTCACGCCCGCCCCGAACCGGGCCTCGAACTCACCCGGGCCCAGCTTCTTCAACACGTAGAGCATGCGAACAGGATCTTCCACATCGATTCCCGCGGCCTCGAGCCCCTCCAGGGCGCTCCGGAAAACCCTCTTCCCGGCCTCGACGAGGCGGTCTTTGCAAGCAACCTCCTCGGAAAAATCGACTCTGTCAATGAGCGCCCCAGCCGCCTCCTCCATCCTCCTGCCCAGAACCTGGACCTGGAGAATCTCCTGGGCACTGGGAACCCGAACGGCCTCTGTCACGGGAATGGGCGTTACGGCGTGACCTGTCGGGCAGTATAGCTGGGCGAGCACGTCCCAGAGTGTATAACCGGCCACAACCCCCAGGTTGAAATCCATGTCCTCCGTGTACGAGATGGTATCCCCGTAGAACATGCTTCCCACCAGGGAGTCCCCGAATATCTCCTTGAGAATCAGGACCCAGGAAAAGCGCATCCGAGGGTCGGAGGTCATTCCGCCGAAGCACGGGGCCAGGCTGGCGCCGATCAGATCTTCCAGGATATACCGCTCCATCATGACCCATCCCACGGTGGTCGCATAGTCGCCGAAAAGCGCCCCGTAGCCGTCATCGAGATAGGAGTGGACCATGGCCCCTCTCTCCTTGAGAGCGGCCATCATGGCCAGGGCCTTGGCCGTCTCGACGGTGGTAAAGACGTCGTCTGTCCAGCCCGGAATCTCGTGGGCGAAGAACTGCGAGAGGTTTCCGATGGTCGTGATTCCGGCACTCAGGGCCAGAGCGGTACTCTCCACGGAGTTTGGAAAGCCGATCATGAAATCCCCGGCATGAGGCTGTATGGGCGCGACCTGTCCCACCTCGTACCACTGGTCCATGGTCTCCAGCCTGGGCCCGGTCTCCCTGGGCATCTTCCTCCTCAAATCCGGCGGGAGCCCCATGGCCCGGTCAAGACAGAGGCCGAAGCGGTCGATTCTCAGGCCTCGCCTCTCCATCTCCCCATAGAGAAACCTAAGGGCTTCCGCCGTAGCCTCCCAGGAGTTCAGGCCGATGTGTGCGTGGAACATGACCCTCTTTTCGGAGATCATCCTCCTCTTGTATTCGGCCTCTGACCTGACGCCGAAGGTCTTCATGAAGGCGGTCCGGCCGATCTCTATGTCCCCGCCCCTTTCGAGCCCTTCATGAATGACCTCTCTTCCCGGCGGAAGATCGACTCTCCTGAGTGTATCGAGGTCCAGGTATCTGTTCATGGATCTCTGCTTTCGCCGGCTGGCGGCAAATGCAAATGGGACAAAAAGACAACGGATTGGAAGCCGGTATGACCTCCTCGAACGTCTCTCCGGAACTCCGGACAGACCCGTTCACGAGTCCCTGATGTTGCTTTTCGACTCTTTCTCCTTCTTTTCGGGTTCTGGTTTTTCCGGGCTGGATGAATCCCTGGCCGGCTCCGACTTCTTCTTGTAGTCGTTCACGTAGAAGCCGGGCCCTTTCAGGACGAAATTGGCGGGAGAAAGCACCCTGTGGGCTCTCTTGCCACAGTACTTGCACTCACGGACCTCCGCATCGTTGATACCCTGAAGAACCTCGAAGATATGTCCTCCTTCACACTGGTACTCGTAGATCGGCATGGCTCACTCCCGGCAGGACGGGCGGCGCGGGACAAGTCCCGCAGGACCTGTCCCGCAAACCCTCAGTTCATCTCGACTGAAATCTTCTTCGGTTTGGCCTCGGCTCTCTTGGGCAAGGAGATCTCCAGAACCCCGTTCTTGAGCCTGGCCTTGATCTTCTTTGTTTCAACCGTCTCGGGAAGGCGGAACGTCCTGGAAAAGGAGCCGTAAAAGCACTCGGTCCAGAGGTCGTTTCTCCCTTTTCCGCTCTTCTCGGACTTCTTCTCCCCCTTCAGTGTCATGTGATGGTCTTCGATGGAGAGTTGGATGTCCTTCGGATCGATTCCCGGGAGTTCGGCCCTCACCGTGAACCTCTTGTCATCTTCAGAGACGCGGACCGGCGGGCTCCAGACACACGCCGACGGAATGGGGCTGAGTTCATCGAAAAGGTCATCCACTTCGTCCTCGACAAGAGAGATCGTTGTAAATGGATCCCAGAGTATTGGCAACATGGTCATCTCCCCTTTCTTTATGGTTTTTCCTGATCTTCTTTGTCCGTCCTTCCACTCTGGAGGTAAGCACGATTTCCACCATTTCAAGGGGAGAACCCGGTTTTTCAACGCCCGGGCCTTCAAATTCACGGAAGACTCAGGTTCAGAGAGTCCCGGTCTTCCGCTAGATCCGGGATCTCCTTGGCAACAAAGGCCTTGAACCGCTTGATAATGTTCTTTTCGATCTGCCGGACCCGTTCGTGTGAGATTCCGTACTTGTTGCCCATCTCGTGGAGGGTGGCCGGGATGGATGCCAGGATGCGGTTTTCGAAGATATCGAGATCCCTCCCCTTCAGGGTCTTGCGGAAAGCCTCTATCTTCTCGTTGAAGAGAGTCCTCAGTTCCTCGTTGGCCATCCTCTCGTCCAGGTAGACCTCCTCGGCGGGGAGAAGATCGCCGAAACTGGTCCCGGAATCCTGCTCAACAGGCGCATCCAGGGATATCTCCCGGCTGCCCAGTCTCTGGTCCATGTCTATGACCTCGGACTCCTTCACATCCAGATTCCTGGCCAGCAGCTTAGGACCCGGAGTGTATCCCAGGGCCTCGAGCCTCTCCTTTTCTTTGCGCAGGTTGAAGAAGAGCTTTCTCTGGGCCTGGGTCGTTCCGACCTTCACGAGCCGCCAATTCTCCATGATGAAGCGAAGGATATACGCCCTTATCCAGAAGGAGGCGTAGTGGGGCAGGCGCACGCCCCGGTAAGGGTCGAACTTCTTGACCGCCAGCATGAGGCCGATGTTGCCCTCCTGGATCAGATCGAGAAGACTCGCCATCCAGCTGTTGTAGTACTCCAGGGCGATTTTCACCACGAGTCTCAGGTTGGAAACGACCAGTTTGTAAGCGGCCTCGATATCCCCCTTTTCCCGGTACCGGATGGCCAGAGCCTTCTCCTCCTCTGCATCGAGGATAGGATAACTCCTCACCTCTGCAAGGTACCGCTGGAGTGGGTCGAAACGAGCCGGAGGGTGGATCTCGCGGAGGCTTTCCCTGTCGGTCTCATCGAAGGATTCTGGTTTCTCGATAGTCGTCAACCCCTCGGCTTTCATGGAATCTTACCCAAAGGTAATCAGTGACCGCCCTTTTGTCAACAAGGCCGGGCCTTGACTCCCCGGTTTCGGTTCTGCTATTTTTCGAGTCGTGCCGGGAAGGGTGGGGTTGAAAAAGCTGCAGGGTTCAAAGGGACGGGCGCAGGGAAGACCGATTCGACCCCCAGGAGGAAGACAGGGGACCGTGTTCGAGGGCAGAGGAGACCAGAAGGAGAATATCCAGGCCTTCCTGAGGATTCTGGATCCCGGAGACGATGCCACGGGCGGCGGGACTGCCTCTGCGGTGGCAGGCGCCATGGCGGCGGGACTGGCCGGCATGGTGGCCCGTCTCTCCATGGGGGGCAGGGGAACCGAAGAGGAGGCCTACTACAGGGCCATAGACAGGGAGGCGAGGACGCTAGCCGCAGACCTCTTTGCCGGAGGCCGGCGGGACTCGGAGGCCTTCGAGGCGGTGCAGGCGAGCCGCAGACTTCCCGCAGGGACGGAACAAGAGAGGGGTTCCCGCAAGGCCGCGATCAGGCGTGCCCTGATCCATGCAACCCGGATACCCCTCGAAAACGGAGAGGCCTGCAGACGGGTCCTCGAGCTTTGCCGACGTCTCGAAGGGCGTTGCAACCCAAATGCTGCCTCGGACCTCGAGTGCGCCGGGCACCTTGCCCGGGCAGGCCTGCTTGGATGCCTGGCCAACGTGGAGATCAATCTCTCATCTATCAAAGACGAGCGGACTGCCGCGGCTCTGGGGGAAGCCGCCAGGGAGTTGCGGAGATACGCAACTACAACCCATTGGACCCAAGAAGGGAAAGGATGACGGCTCCGGAGTGGAGGGATGGAATGAGAGTCCTCATGTGCGTGCCCAATGTGAGCGAGGGGAGGAAGACAGAAGTCGTCGAACAGATCGTCGAGCAGGTCAGACGGTTCAAAGGGGTCAAGATCCTCGACCTCTCCTCGGATCCGGACCATAACCGATCGGTGTTGACCTACATAGGCGAACCCGGAACGGTACTCGAGGCGACCAAATCCATGGCCCAGACCGCCCTGGAATTGATCGACATGCGGCTGCACCACGGGTCTCATCCGAGGATGGGAGCCGTAGACGTGGTCCCCTTCGTCCCTGTCCGGGGAATCGAGAGGGAAGAGTCGGTTGAGATTGCGCGGCAGTTCGGGCGATTCCTCGCAGGACTCGGCGTGCCGGTTTACTATTACGAGGATGCCGCCACCCGCCCCGAGAGAAAGAGCCTGGTGGAGATCCGCAGGGGACAGTACGAGGGGCTTGCCGAGAAACTCAAAGACCCCGACTGGAAGCCGGACGAGGGGGCTGCGGTCTTCAACCCGAAATCAGGGGCCACCGTAACCGGCTCACGCTTCCCCCTGATCGCCTTCAACGTGAACCTTCACACCACGGACGTCTCTGTGGCAAAACGGATCGCCGATGCAGTGCGTTTTGCCAAGGGGGGATACCGCTTTGTCCGTGCCATGGGTCTCGTCCTCGAAGACCGGGGAATGGTCCAGGTGTCTATGAACCTGACCGACTACTCAAAGACGCCCATCCCCCGGGTTCTGGAGACCATCCGGTCAGAGGCTGCCCGTTACGGCGTGGCTGTAGCCGGGTGCGAGCTGGTCGGCCCTGTTCCTCTGGGCGCCCTGGAGGAGGTTCTCAGGCACTACCTCCAGCTCCACGATTTCTCCATGGAACAGATAATAGAGAACTCCCTCATCGAGTGACCCTCGGCCTCTTGTCCCGGGCCGATCCTCAAAAGGGCAGTTCCTCCAGGAGGGACTCGTAGTCTTCCCTGGGGATCTCACTTCTCAGATCGACCCTGCCGGTCTCCATGTTATACATGACAAAGAGATAGGCCGGTCCTCCCAGATCCAGGGTCAGGGCTATGTGGGAGAGGATCCGGGCGACCCCGCATTCGCTGAAGCCGCTGAACTCCTCGGGGTGCCTGGTGAAATAGTCGTACTCTTTCTGGTTGTACTCCCAGAGGTCGAGAGGCCAGAGGTCGACGATCTCGGAATCTTTTACCTCCCGGTCGATTCCGAGGGCCCGGTAGATCTTCGCCAGTAGGGAGTAGAACCCTGGATCGCCCGGTTCGATCTTATCGGCCGGTTCAAGACGATAGATCAGATGCGGGCTCTCCTGCCTGACAAAGAGGCAGAGAGACCGGATCCTGTCTATGGTCTTGCCAAGAGCCTCTTTCATCGATTCAAAGCCCTGCGGAAGAAAAAACCGAAAAGACCAGACCCTTCCCTCCTCCCCTCCTCACCCGGAGGTCGGGAATCCTCTGATCGACCAGAGGCGCAGGGTATATACCCCAAGTCTACTCGCTCTCAGGGCTTCCTGCAACCGCCCGGAGGAGCGTGAGACCTCTCCGCCGACCTCGAAGCCTTCACCGGGAGGGAGGGAAGGGGCAGGGGTCTTTTCCAAAGCGGGGGACTCCCCTGGGTTTGACCCATGCCTGTTGGATGTGCTACATAAGGAGAGGATCCGCAGCAACCTCCCCTTGTTCCACATGAGAGGGCCTGGTGTGGGCGATACCATACTCTCCATCAAGGACCTGAAAACCTTTTTTTACACTTACGAAGGCGTGGCCAGGGCTGTGGACGGCATCAGCTACCGGCTGAGTCCGGGAGAACCCCTGGGCATCGTGGGGGAATCGGGCTGCGGCAAGAGCGTTTCCGCCCTCTCCATACTCCGCCTCGTTCCCGATCCTCCCGGCAGGATAGTGGAGGGGGAGATCTACTTCAGAGAGGCCAATCTGCTCGAACTCCCTTACGAACACATGAGGGACATCCGGGGCAACCGGATTTCCATGATCTTTCAGGAGCCTATGACCTCTCTCAACCCGGTCTTCACCGTGGGGGACCAGATCGCCGAGGCATTCCGTCTCCACCAGAGGATCAACCGGCACGAGGCTCTCGAGAAGAGCATCGAGATGCTGAAGAAATGCGTGAGCCAGTACCCCCATGAGTTGAGCGGAGGGATGCGGCAGCGGGTGATGATCGCCATGGCCCTTGCCTGCAACCCCGAGATCCTGATTGCAGACGAACCCACAACAGCCCTGGACGTCACGATTCAGGCCCAGATCATCGATCTCATGCTCCACCTCAAGGAAGAGATGGGGATGGCGATCATCCTGATCACCCACGACCTGGGAATCATCGCCGAGACGGTCAAACGGGTGATCGTCATGTATGCCGGCAAGATCGTCGAGGAAGCCCCGACCCGGACCATCTTCAAGACCCCTCTCCATCCCTATACGCAGGGGCTGCTCCGATCGATTCCCCGGTTGGGAGACAAACTCCGGCGCG
The DNA here is from genome assembly GCA_019308905.1 of Deltaproteobacteria bacterium. Taxonomy (NCBI): domain Bacteria; kingdom Pseudomonadati; phylum Myxococcota; class Myxococcia; species Deltaproteobacteria bacterium. The sequence goes on along the minus strand of JAFDHF010000066.1, from coordinate 9,998 downwards.
GGAGAATCCGCCTGGAGGAGATCCCAGGGGTCGTCCCTTCCCTGTACGACCTTCCTCCAGGATGCAGGTTCTCCACACGGTGCCGCCACGTCATGGAGATCTGTACAAAAGAGGAGCCTGACCTGGAAGAGACCGAGGAAGGCCATCTCTGCCGGTGCTGGCTCACTCACGAAGGAACGTAGAGACGAGGAGATGACCGAACGGCTCCTGGAGGTTGAGAACCTGAAGCAGTACTTCCCAATAAGGGGAGGGATCTTTCAGAAGACCCGTGCATACGTGCGGGCCGTGGACGGGGTGAGCTTCTTTCTGAACAGGGGCGAGAGCCTGGGCCTCGTGGGGGAGAGCGGCTGCGGCAAGTCGACCACGGCACGGGCGATCCTCAGGCTCATCGAACCCACCGAGGGAAGGATCCTCTTCGAGGGCAGGGATGTGAGAAGCCTGTCGAGGGAGGAACTCCGACACCTGCGGCGGGACATGCAGATCGTCTTCCAGGATCCCTATGCCTCCCTCGATCCCAGGAGGAGTGTGGGACAGACGATCGGGGAACCCCTCGACGTCTTCGACATCACCTCGACCAAGGCCGAAAAGACCGAGAGGATCGCCTTTCTCCTGGAAAAGGTCGGACTCCAGCCGGAGCATGCCTGGCGGTATCCCCATGAATTCAGCGGGGGCCAGCGGCAGAGAATCGGGATCGCCCGGGCCCTCGCCCTGAACCCGAAGCTCATCATCGGGGACGAACCCGTCTCGGCCCTCGATGTCTCGATCCAGGCCCAGATCATCAATCTCCTGGAAGACATCCAGGAAGAATTCGGCCTCTCCTACATCATCATAGCCCACGATCTGGCGGTCGTCGAACATATCTGCAACAGGATCGCGGTGATGTATCTGGGAACGATCGTGGAGTCTGCACAGGACACGGAGCTCTACGGAAATCCCAAACACCCCTATACCCAGGCTCTGCTTTCGGCCGTGCCCGAACCTGACCCGGACAAAAAGAAGAAAAGGATCATACTGACAGGAGACGTCCCCTCGCCGGTCTCGCCCCCGCCGGGCTGCCGCTTCCACACCCGATGTCCTGTGAGGGAAGACGTCTGCTCTGCCGAGGTGCCTGAACTGGTCGACGTGGGCGGCGAGCACTATGTGGCCTGCCACCTCATATCTCCTCCTTCCTGACCTTGCCCCCTGCACACTGAGACCCAGTGCAGAGCACCTTTGATCGGCGCTGATTGCTCACCCGCGGAGTTTGGGATCGGCGATGTCCCTGAGACCGTCGGCGATCAGGTTGAAGGAGAAAACGGTCAGGAAGATGGCGAGACCCGGAAACATGGAGAGCCAGGGCGCATTGGTGAGTTGATCGAGACCGGCGCGAATCATGGAACCCCAACTCGGTGTGGGGGGGCGGACTCCGAGGCCGATAAAACTCAAGCTTGCCTCCACTATGATCGCCGTGGCGATCCAGAGTGTGCCCATGACCAGGATGTCACCGGAGATGTTGGGAAGCACGTGGAGAAGGATTATCTTGCCGTCACTCTGCCCGACCGCCCTTGCCGCTTCAATATAGGGCATCTCCCTGAGGGAGAGGGTCGAACCCCTGGCCAGCCGGGCGATCCGAGGGGTGAGGGCCACCCCGATGGCTATGATGATCTTCAGGAGCCCCGGCCCCATGATGGCGAGGATGAGAAGCCCGAATATGACAATGGGAAAGGACATGAATATGTCGTTGAATCGGGAGACCAAAGTGTCCGCCCTCCCCCCCTTGTAGCCGGCCACGACACCGAGAGGGATGCCGAAGACCATGCTGAAGAGGACCGAAGCTATGCCGACCACCAGGGAGACCCTCGACCCCCAGAGGATCCGCGAGAACTCGTCTCTCCCGTATCCATCGGTACCGCAAAGATGGGAGCGGGAGGGAGGCGAATACTGGACCTTGACGTTTTGATCGATCGGGTCGTAGGGAGAGACCCATGGGGCCAGGAGAGCCAGACAGACTATGGTGACCGCCATGACGGCGCCCACGATGGAGGTCTTGTTTCGCTTGAAGGTATAGAGGATAAGCCCTTTCCGGGTCATTCGGGCCATGGTTGAGACTCACCCCTAGCGGTACTCGATCCGAGGATCGATCAGGCTGTAAAGGATATCGGTCAGCAGGTTGAGCAGAAAGACGGCCCCGGAGAATATGACGATCACCATCTGGAGTGTCATGTAGTCTCGGTCCTTGACGGCAAAGACCATCATCTTGCCCAGCCCGGGACGACTGTAAACGATCTCGGTGAGCACCGAGCCGCCCATGAGAATTCCCGCGTAGAGCCCGATCACGGTGGTCGTGGGGATGAGGGCGTTTCTCAGGGCGTGCTTGTAGACAACCATCTTTTCCGTCACCCCTTTCGCCCTCGCCGTCCTCACATAGTCCTCCCCGATGACGTTGAGCATGGAGGAGCGGGTCATTCTACTGATGAAAGCCGTCATGATGATCCCGAGGGTGAAGGCCGGAAGGACGAGATGATAGAGCCGGCTCCCCAAATCCCTGAGGTCGCCCCCTCCTATCACGGGAAAGATATTCAGCTTTACCGCGAAGACATACATGAGGAGGATTCCCAGATAGAACTCCGGCATGGAGATGCCGACAAGGGAGCCCACACGGCCCAGGTAGTCGGGCATCCTGTTTCTTCTCAGGGCCGTGAAGATGCCCAGGGGAACCCCCATGAGGATGCCCAGGATCATTCCTGCTGCCGTGAGATCGATGGTATAGGGCAGGGCCTGGGCTATCTCTTTTATGACCGGCCGCTGGGTTATCAGGGATTTGCCCAGGTTCCCCCTGCATAGATCGGCGAGAAACGTCACGTACTGGACCATGATCGGCTTGTCCAGACCCATCTGGTGCTCCAGGGCCCGGATCTGCTCCTCGCTGGCATAGGTTCCCAGGGCCGCCACGGCAGGTCCTCCGGGGACCGTGCGGATCAGGAAGAAGACCACCGTGACCACCGCCCACAGGGTGGGAACGATCAATAGGAATCTGCGAATCACGTACTGAAACATGCTTCTCTTCGAAAGCCCCGGGAAGGGGGGGATCCCAACCCTGGGATCTCCCCCCTCCTGGTGAGCGATTCTACTTCTCCAGGATCCGGGTGTTGAACTTGATGGTATCCACCAGGGTAAGGGTGGACTTCATCTGGTAGCCGAGGTCCACGTAATCCTTCCTGGCAAAGACGAACTTGGTTATGCAGAGGGGATAGGCCACCGCATCTTCGAGGATCTTCCTCTGGGCCTTGGCCCACAGGGCCTTCTGCTTCTCCACGTTGGTCTCCCGCCTCGCCTCTTCGATAAGATCATCGATCTTGTCGTAGTGGGAGAAGTTGGTGATTCCCCTCGGCGTCCCCACGATCGATTTTGAATGGTAAAACTGTGTGAGAATGGGATCGGCCGTGGGAAAGCGGGCACAAACGTACAGAACTATCGGATTGACGTCCTTCCGGATCTGCTGGTGATAGGCACTGTGGGTGATGACGTCCATCTGCAGATTGACACCCACCCTTCTCAGTTGGGCCTGGATCTGCTCCATGGGGCGGCGGTAATCGGACATCTCGGTGATAACCTCTTTGAGGGTGAAGCCCTTCCCGAGCCCCGCAGCCTTGAGCAGCGCCTTTGCCTTCTCAGGATTGTACCTGTAAAGGGGCACGTCCGTCGTCCCTCCCAGATAGCTGGTAGGGATGGGTGAAACCAGGGGCTCGGTCACGTCTTTTCCAAGAAATTCCATCAGTTCGTCCCGGCTTATGGCATAGGCCAGGGCCCTTCTGACCCGGATGTCGTCGAGGGGCTTCTTGGTCGTGTTGAAGTGGAGTGTCAGGGTCTCGCCCGGGCCGAACACGTCAACGATCGTCCCGGGTACCTTCTTCATCTTGTCGATCCAGGCCTGCTCCCTTTCACCTTCGCAGAGATCGATCTCACCCTTGCGGAAGGCCATCTCCCTGCTGCTGGCATCAGGCATGAACCAGAACTCGATCCTGTCGAGAAGGGGCCTGCCCCTGAAGTAGTCATCGTTCCTGACCTCGATGAGTTTCTGCTTGGGGAAATACTCCTCGAGCATGAACGGTCCCGTACCGATGGGATTGGTCTTGAACTTCTCGAGGCCCATCTCCTCGACCGCCTTCTTGGAGACGATGTACCCGCCGTGGTAGTCCGTGAGAAGCCCGAGGACCGAGGGGATCTTCTCCTTGAAGGTGAGCCGCACCGTGTACCGGTCGAGGACCTCCACCTTTTGGAGGGCGTCGAAATCCTTGGCAAAACCCGAGGAGTCCTTGTTTGCGGCCTTCTCCAGGGAGAATTTCACGTCCTCCGCAGTCATCTCGCCGTAACCCTTGTGGAATTTTACGCCCCTTCGCAGGTAGAATGTCCAGACCAGTCCATCAGGGGAGACGTTCCACCCCTCTGCCAGATCCGGCTCGATCTTCTCAGGATCGATGTCGCCCGGTTTGAATCGGACAAGGGCGTTGAACATGGGGTCGATACAGGCATAGTCAAGGGTGGTTGTTCCGTAGTGAGGATCGATCGACCTGATGTCCGAGGCCTTCAGGGCCACCCGCACCACCTGTTCCCTCGCATTTGAAGGCACCGGGCACAAAGCTCCCGCGAGAAGAAACACCAAGAAAAAAACAAGAAAGTAACGCAGTCTCATCTTCCCTTCCTCCTTTCTCCAGAGTTTATGCACCTTCCCTTCATAGCCTCTCTGAGCCCTCACCTCCTTTCACACCGACCGGGAATATAACCCCCCTCCAATGAGGATTATTATAGAACTCCTCTGTCTTGTCAAGAAAAAGGAGGACCCTGAGGGCAGTCCCCTTATGCTGCCGGGGCTTTCTTGAGTCGACTCCGGGAGCTCTCCAGCACCGAGTAGAGGGCGGGTACCACACCGAGGGTCAGAACCGTGGCCACGGCCAACCCGAAGATCACCGCCACGGCCATGGGCCCCCACCACTGGCTGCTCTCGCCGCCGACGTCCCACCGCAGCCGGGTGAAGTCGAAACTCACCCCTGTGGCCATGGGGATCAGCCCCAGGATAGTGGTTATGGCCGTCAGCATGACCGGCCTGAACCGGACCGTGCAGGCCTGAACCAGGGCCTGGGCGACACCGAGCCCCCGGTCCCGGAGCTGGCCGATGTAGTCGATAAGGACGATGGCGTTGTTCACCACCACCCCGGCCAGACTTATCACACCGATACCGGTCATGAGCACCCCGAAGGGAAGGCCCGTGACGAGGAGGCCCCAAAAGACACCGATCAGGGAGAGGAGCACGGAGGTCATGATGATCAGGGGGAGACTGATGGAGTCGAACTGGGTGATCAGGACGAGGGAGATGAGAAAGATTGCGGCCAGAAAGGCCTTACTCAGAAAAGCCTGTGCCTTCTTCTCCTCCTTCCGCTGGCCCGTGTAGGAGATCGAATAGCCCCTGGGGAGTTTCAGATCGGAGAGCCGCTGTTTGACATCGCGGAGGACCGCATCTGTAAGGCGGCCCGCCACATCGGACTGGACGGTCACGACCCTTTTCTGGTCGATCCGGTTGATGGACCCAAGGCCGCTCGATACGACGACCCTGGCAACACTGGTGAGCGGGATGGGACGGCCCCTGTCGTCGGAGATGGTGAGCCGTTCGATATCCGAGATACTGTGCCTGTCCTTGTCAGGAAGTCTCGCAATGATATCGATCTCCTCGTCCAGGACCCGGTAGACTCCTGCCTTGACACCGTTGATCGCCGCCTTCACCGTGTTGGCTATGGTTAGGGTGTCCAGGCCCAGGAGAGAGGCCTTCTCCTTGTCTATCTCGACCCGGATCTCAGGCTTTCCCAGCACATAGTCGTCCTTGAGGTCTACGATGCCGGGAACATCCTTGATCCTCTCCCGTACCTGCCTGGCAATGGCGCCCAGGGTTTTGAAATCGTCACCCGATATCTCCAGGTTGACCGGCATGCCTGTGGGCGGTCCGTGCTCTTCCTTCTTGACCGTTATCTCGGCGCCCACCATGGTGCGGAAGATCCTTCTCGCCTCCTTGATGATCTCCGAGGACTTCCTCTTTCTTTCTCCGGCATCGACAAAATCCATTGAGACCCTGCTCACATGGGTACCACCTCCAGGTTCTCCCAGCGCTCCTCCTGCCCCCACATTGGCAATCACGAACTGAATATCCCGATACGACATGAGCTGCTTTTCGATGGGTCTGACCAGCTCGTCGGAGGCCTCGAGGTTGGTCCCCTCAGGGGCCTTGACCGTCACAAAGGCCCGATTCGGTTCCACCTGGGGAAAAAACTCGACTCCCTTTCCCCACAGGGCGAAGGCGACAAAGGAAACCACGAGCATGACAAAGGCGGAAACCAGGAACAACCCCCTGTGGCCAAGAACCCATCGGAGAAACCTCTCGTAAAACCCTATGATCCACGGCCTGCCTCCGCCCAGGGTACCGCCTTCTTTTGCCTTGAGAAAGACCGCGCAGAAGGTCGGATTGACCACCAGGGCCACAAAAAGGGAGGCGGAAAGGGCTATCATGAGAGTCTTGGGCAGAAAGCTCATGAATCTCCCCATGATTCCGGGCCAGAACAGCATGGGGAAAAAGGCACACAGGGTGGTCAGGGTGGATGTGATGACCGGCCAACCCACCTCGGTGGTTCCGTTGAGGGCTGCCCGGAGGCGGCCCTCTCCCTCCTGCATGTGGCGATATATGTTCTCCACGATCACGATGCCGTTGTCAACGAGCATGCCGAGGGCGAGAATCAGGCTGAACAGAACCACCATATTGAGTGTCATACCGAGGCTCTGCAGAATACCGAAGGAGATCAGCATGGACAGGGGGATCGCCATGGCCACGAAGATGGCGCTCAGACCCCCGATGAAGACAAAAATCACCACAAGCACCAGGACAAGGCCTGAGAGTATGTTGTTCTGCAGGTCCCTCATCATGGTGCGGATATCCTTGGATTGGTCCGAGGTTACGGCCAGCTCGATCCCCCCGGGAAGCCTCCTCTGAAACTCCCTGACTATCCTCTTCACCTGGTTGGTGATACGGATGACGTTCTCGCCCGAGCGCTTCTGAACGGAGACCGTCACGCTCTCCTTCCCATTGACCCTCGAGTAGCTCGTCCTGTCCTTGAATCCGTCGATGATTCTGGCAACGTCCCGAAGGTAGATGGGTTTTCCGTTTCTGACAAGAACCACGAGGTTCTGGATCTCCGCGGGAGACTTGAAATCTCCAGGGACCCTCAGGAGATACTTGCCTTTGCCGATATCGAGGCTCCCCCCAGGCAGGTTGACGTTTCCCCTTTCCACGGTTTGAATGATTCGGCTGAAGGGGATCTTGTAGGCAGCCACCCGATCGATGTCGAATTCGACCCGGATCTCCCGCTCAAGACCGCCTATGACGGTGGCGTCGAGAACCCCCGGAATGGCCTCGATACGGTCCTCGAGATCCTCGGCGATGTTCTTGAGTCCGAGGAGGCTGGTGTTCCCGGAAACATTGAGCACAATGATGGGCCACTCGGAGAAGTTGATCTCCTTGACCTCCGGCTCGTCCGCATCGACGGGCAGCTCGGGTTTGACCTGGTCCACCTTGTCCCTGACCTTCTGGAGTGCATCGTCGATCACGACCTTGGGAAAGAACTTGATGGTGATGGTGGAGACACCCTCGGCCGAGACGGACTTGATCTCTTCCACGTCCCCGATCCCCTTGAGTTTCTTCTCCAGGGGAACGGTGACGAGGGTCTCCATGTCCGAAGGGGCGACTCCTTCATAGGAAGTCGTAATGATGATGTAAGGGATGGTGATATCCGGGGCGGCCTCCCTGGGGAGAGTCAGGTAGCTGTGGAGGCCTGCGATGGTGATGAAGAGGACGAGGACAAAGACAGTGGTCCTGTGTTTGATGGAAAGATCGGTAAGGATCATCGGACGATTCCCCGAACAGCCACCTTGTCACCGTCGCTCAGGCCCCTGTGGCCTTTGACAATCAGCCGGTCCCCGGGTGAAAGACCTTGGAGGATCTGGATCCGGCTGTTCTCGATGACGCCGAACCGGACCGTCCGTTCCCTTGCGATACCGTGGTCCTCGACAAAAACCACCTTCCTGTCTCCCCGATCGAGAACGGCAAAGAGCGGAATGGCGATGGCATTGGGAAAGGTCCGCTTCACCACGGTCACCCGGCCGATCATCCCCGGTTTGATGCGGAAGGAGGGATTGTCAAGGGCCACTTTCATGGTAAAGGTCCGTGTGACGGTATCGCCCTTGGGGGAGAGATAGATTATGTCTCCCTCAAATGCCTCTCCCCCCAGGGCGTCGAGTGTCACCCGCACCTTCTGGGAAAGTCTCACAAAGGGAACATCCATCTCAGGAACGGCTGCAACGAGCTTGACCCTGTCGACCCGGACAAGATTCATGAGGGGGTCGCCGATCTTCACGTATTCTCCTGGATCCACAGGTATGCTGTTGACCAACCCATTGATGGGGGAGCGGATGGTCCCCTTGGAAAGCCGGATTCTGGTGACCTCGAGGTTTCTCAGTGCAGAATCCCGCTCTGTCACGGCCAGGTCGAGTTGCTCCTTGGAGATGAAGCCCTTCTCGTACAACTCCCGCCGCCTTTCGACCTGATGCTTTTTCAGGAGATAGAGGGCCTCGGCTTTCCCAACCTCGGCCTTGAGGGTCTCGGTATCGATTCGGATCAGGATCTGCCCCTTCCGAACCCTGTCACCCTCTTTGGGGCCGATCCACTCGATATTGCCGGAAACCTCGGCACTGATCCTGATGTCCTCCCAGGGTTCGACGTTGCCGGGCAAGGTGATCTGGTCTCTCACCAAGGTGGGTACCACGGGAAGCACGACGACGTTGGTCACCCTTTCCGGTGGAGGCTTCTCTGCCGCTCCCCTCTCACCGCATCCAGAGAGGATTAGGAACAGAGAGAGTATGAGGGCTACGACTGCAACGAGCAAGATGCTGCGACCTTTCATCGATCCCTTCCGCGGGTTCTCCTGATCCCCTGATAGACGATCTCAACACCCTTCTGGACCACCTCTTCCGGGATCTTTGTCCCCTGGCTGAAAATCTGGTTCATAGCGTGGATGTTCACCAGACCTAGAAGAAGAAATGCCACCTCCTCTATGCTCCGCTTCTCCAACTCCCCCTTCTCAACCCCTCTGTTCACGATCTCTTTGAGGGCCGTGAGGTTGGCCTGGTAGAACCGGTCAAAATCATAGGGCGGCGCAGAGACCGGGGGATTGAACAGGACCGAGTAGATGAATCGAACCAGCCTCTGGTTCTTCTGGCAGAAATCGAGCTGGAGGCTCACCATCTCGACCAGCTGCTCCAGGACTGTCCTCTTTTTCGACATCGCTATCTCGAGGACCCCCCGGTAGGTCTCGAGGGCCTCTTCCACCAGGGTCTGGTACAGGCCCTCCTTGTTCCCGAAATAGTAGTAGAGGACGGGCTTGGTCACCTTGGCCCCCTGGACGATCTCTCTGACGGAAACCCCCTCGTACCCCTTCTCGGCAAACAGCTCCATGGCGCTCTCAAGAAGCCTCTCCCTGGCGTTCTGCTCGTCCCGAAGGACCTCTCCCGTCATCGGCACGACGACTACCTCGCCCTCTAGGTTGCTTACCTACCGGTAAGTATATAGCCTCCCCGCGCCCAAATCAAGAAAACCGGTGGGATATTTTTGCAACCCCCCGGCCGTATTTTGCCGACCGGACCACTACCGTTACCCTTCCCTCCCGCCAAGCATCAACGGTAAGGCAAGGGCCCCGAAACGATCATCCGCCCGGGGCTCCTCGATTTTCGACCGAGGATTCCTGCAAAGGGTACCCCGCCGCTTCCGCAATGTCGCTCGGGAAAAGGAGGTCCTCCAGGAGGCAGGAAGACCCGAGCAAAGGGGGCCGTTGAAATTGTAATTGGATGAAGCTATAATAACAGCGGGCAAGTGAGGGTAACGTAGAAAGAGAGAGCAGCCGCAGTTCCCAGCAGTTCCCAGTGGT
>JAFDHF010000065.1 GCA_019308905.1 Deltaproteobacteria bacterium | reverse complement strand
TCACCGCGTGAGCTCAGGAGCGAGGGGACAAGGGTGTTCTCCTGCCAAGACAGAAAAAGATCGTGAAGTCATATACTTGCAAGAATCCTGGGCTGAAAACTCAGGAAACTCCACCTTCTTTTCAGTTCGCCACAAAAGGCCGCACCCGGCACATTCTAGTCCATGTAACGGGAAACGATGGTGATCCATTCGTCTACGCTACCATCCCTCACCCCTCCCCTGTCTCGATCCAAGGCAGCCTCGACACAGTCCTTCAGATAGTTCTGGATCACGAGGCTCCCCACCCTCTTTATGGCCGACCTGACCGCTGCCACCTGAATGAGAATCTCCCCGCACTCTGCCTCTCTCTCCACCATCCTATGGATCCCTCGGATCTGTCCTTCGATCTTTCTCAACCGCAGCAGAATGTTGTCTCTCCTCTTTTTCGGAATCGGATTCTCCATTACTCCTCCCCTGCAATGTATGCCCTTTCGCAACGGGCACCCGGGCGGTCTACTCCACCGGGACGGTCTCTACCAGAACCCTTGCCGTTCCCCTTTCATAGAAGCCGAGCCTCCGAGCAGCACCAGCCGTGAGATCGATGATTCTTCCCTTCACAAAAGGACCCCTGTCGTTGACCCGCACCACAATGGATCGGTGGTTGTCCAGATTGGTCACCCGCGCAAAGATGGGCAGGGGGAGGTACTTGTGGGCAGCCGTCAAACTCCTCGGGTCGAAGGCCTCTCCGTTGGCCGTCATACGGCCTCCCTTCTTTCGAAGGGTCTCCGCCCCATACCAGGAAGCAACACCCACTTCCCTGTATCTGGCGGCCTCCTCCAGAGACATTGGATAGTATCTCTTGCCAAACACCGTGTAAGGGGCGTTCTTCACCCGTCCCTGGCGGATGGCCTCCTTGGGAGAGAGACCGTCTATGGTCCGTATTTCTTCATGGGTCAAGGGCCATGTCATGGGAGCACGGACGATCTTGAAGGTGTAGCCCCCCACCTTGTATACGAGCTTCCCGGTGCCCACCGTCAGTTTGGCAGCGCTCCAGGTAGCCCGGCAGGTGGAGGCGATCGTCCCCTTTGTCAGGCGATAGGCTTTCCGGGAAACACCGCACCCTCCGGCACCAAGGCACACCAGAAGGCAGAGCCCGATAATCCACCTTCTCTCGTGACTGATTCGGCCGAGGGATTCCATGGATCCGCAACGCTCGCAAAAGGCAGGGTAGACAACGGCTTTATAGCACAGAGATCCGGTGGTGTCAAAACCACCCGGGTCAGCTCAGGCCCATAGCCCTGAGCATCTCAACGCCCCTGACCAGCTCTTCTCTACTCGATTTCTGGTGGACCTCCAGAATCCTTATCTCGGCCCGCTTCAGGCTCTCGCCCAGAGAGGGGAAATCGATCTCACCCGTCCCTGGAGCACGGTGGTCATCGGTTCCCAGGGAATCGTGGATGTGAACCCCAGCGAGCCTGTCCCCGTAGTTACCCAGAAGCGCCCCAGGCCGCACAAACCCGAGTTTTTCCTGGACATGGGCATGGCCCACGTCGTGCCAGTAGCGGACCGGTCCCCCTGTGAAACGGTCAAGGATCCCTCCCATCTCCTCGAAATCCGGGATCTCATGGTAATGGTACCGATTCTCCACCCCAAGGAGTATGCCTCTGCCCTGAGCCTCCCTGGCGAGTCGATCCAGACTCTTGAAGACCGCCTCGAGATAGGGTTTTCTCTTTTCCCTCCTCTCCTTCAGCTTCCTCTCCAGAAAAGACCGCCCCTCTGCCGTCCCGAGCCTTCCCTCAGAAAAGAGTCGATTGAGCCGGCCGTATTCAGGATCCATCTCGACCCTCCCGAGATGGAGAACCACGGCCGAAGCACCCAGGCCTTGAGCCAATTCGATCGTTCGAGAAGTCTCCCGGACGGCCAGGTTTCTCTCCTCTGGATCGGGAGATGAGAGGAGATAGAGATCCCCGCTCGCCCTGCAGAGGGGGAGTCCCGGGGGAAGGGGAAAGAAATTGTGAATACTCCAGACCTTGAGCCGCTCTTTGAGGATGAGGGGAAGAATCTCCTCGAAGGTGGAAACACCGATGCGGTACTCAAGCTCTACCGCTTCGAAACCAAGGCCGACGATCTCTTGGACGATTTCGATCCCTGTGATGTTCGGTCTTTCGGTCAACCAGGATGTGGAAAGCCCTATCATTAGGCAAGCACCCCTGCGATGGAGTCACCGGGAAAAACCACGGGCAGAGATTCGAGGGAATCGGGTACAGGAAACTCCGCGGGCAAAAGTGCGAGACTTGCTGCGCCCAAGGATTCAGGCCAGACCACCCCCCCTCTCACCTGAGACCCAGAAAGACCCGGTACCTGAGAGGCAACCGCCACCACCAGGCGGACCAGAGGCTCAAGGACAACCTCTCTCAGCCTCCCAGTGCGCGGATGATCGCGAGGCAGAAGGCCGGTAGATCCTCAGGAACGCGGGAGGTGATGAGGTTGCCATCCTCCACGACTTCCTGGTCGGTGTACTCGGCCCCCGCGTTGACCAAGTCGTCACGGATTGCAAAGAAACCCGTAGCCTTCTTGCCCTTGAGAATACCGGCAGAGACCAGCATCCAACCTCCGTGGCAGATTGCTCCGATCACCTTTCCCCGGTCGTGGGCCTCACGGACGAGCTTCACCATTGAGGGGTACCGCCTCATGAGGTCCGGTGCATACCCTCCGGGAATGATAATGCCGTCGTAGTCGGCCATGTCCACTCCATCCGCCGGGAAATCGACCGTCACGGGATAGCCCAGTTTGCTGGTATAGGTGGAACTGCTCCCGGATCCGACGATCTTCACCTCTGCTCCTGCTTCTCTCAAACGGAACAGTGGATACCACAACTCGAGCTCCTGGTATTGATTCTCCGCCAGGATAATCACCTTCTTGCCTTCCAGGCTCATGATACCCTCCACTGACTGGTCATATCTAATGCTGCTTCTCTTTGTGAACCCCGCCCGCCAGCCCCGCCCCAGCCTCATAGGCCTGTCGTAGAGCCGTTGGGTGGTTTCTGATCTCCCCCCTGCCCTCCACCTGGCAGAAGAGCAAGTCTCCGGCGTAGACGGCGCCGACGGCATCGAAGAAGTACTTCACCGTAAGGACGGCACAGTCGAACATCTTTTTCCCCCGGGTTGCACCTACCGAGAGGAAAAATCCCTTCTTGGCATGGTATTTCATTTTCAGGATGTACTTACGGGACCATAGGGCCTGGCACCGGTCGATCAGGATCTTGCACTGGGCCGTGACATTGTAGAAGTAAATCGGAGAGGCGAGAGCTACCACTGCGGCTTCATCGATTCGATCATAAACCCTTTGCATCTCGTCGTCGACCACACACCTCCCCGTTTTTTCGCAGGCTCCACACCCCTTGCATGGACTAATCCGGAGGCTGCACGCATCCAGTCGATAGGTTTCCGCCCCCAGCTCTCTGGCTCCTCTCAGGAATTCCCTGAGGAGAAGATCGGTGTTACCCTCCCTTCTGGGGCTGCACGACAGCCCGAGAACCCTCATGGTTGACCTTCATCCTTCCCCTGGGCCCCCTCTTTTGAACCGTCTTGCCTCTGCCCTGCCCCCTTATTCGAGCGAGATCTCGATTGATCTCCTCCTGTCTTCCTTGCATCTAGGGAGAATGATCCTCAGAAGGCCGTTCCTATACTGGGAGGTGACCTTCTCCCTATCAACGGCAAAGGGGATGCGGATCTGCTTCTTGAAGGACCCGAAATCGATCTCCATCTGGTGGCATTTCCTGTGCGAGGGATCCACAAAGGGCTCCCGCCTGCCGCTTATCGCGAGAAGGCCCCCTTCAATGGAGATCTTCAGGCTCCTGGGGGCCGCACCGGCGACTTCGACAACGATGGCCAGCCCCTCTTCGGTTTCGTAGACGTCCATGGGGGGATTCCAGGCTTCCTCAGGCATATGCAGGGAACGGTACGGGAAGAGGTTTCGGATGATCCTACCCAGATGTCTTTGAACCTCTTTGAGCTCGTCATCGAAGCCTTCCATAACCATTCCTCTCGGGAATTCGACTCTTCAGGCCGCCATGGTTACCCCTGGGAGTGCTTCAGACTGGGTCCACAGATACAGGAACCTTCCAAAGACTAGCACAACGCGGGCCTCGTCTGCAAGGAGTTTATCCCCTTCTCGACCCCGCCGATCTCTCCAGAAATCGACCATCCCATCTGTTCCCTAAGAAAGAGGTCTATCTGGCCCAAAAGAGGCTGATACCGGGCAGATAGGTTACGATTATCAACCCAACCAGGAGGATCCCCAGAAACGGCAGGGAGGCGAGGTAGAGCGTCAGAATCGGCCGGTTGAAACGATAGCTCGCAATGAACAGATTCATTCCCACCGGGGGCGTAGAATAGCCGATACCGAGGTTGGTGAGAAAGATGATCCCGAGGTGAATCGGTTCGATGCCGTAGGCGTGGGCCAGGGGGAGAATCAGGGGAACTACAACCACAAGAGCGGAAAAGACGTCGATCATACAACCTACAATCAGGAGGAAGATGTTGAGGAGAATCAGAAAGGCCCATCGGCTTGCAATGCGGACCTCGATAAAGGCAAGCAGCTTCATAGGAACCTGAGCGTCGATGAGGTAGCTCGTATAGGCGAGAGCAGCACCGAGGATAATCAGGATCCCACCCACAAGTACCATGCTCTCCTTTACCACCGAGGCCAGGGTCTTCAGCGGCACCTCCCGGTAGATCACCATCTCCACGAAGAGGACGTAGAAGGCGGTTATGGCCGCCGCATCACTCACCGCGAAGTATCCCGTGTATATGCCCCCCAGCACCACAAAGGGGAGAGGGATCTCCCATATCGATTCGAAAAGGGCCTGCCCCATTTCCTTGACGGACACCCTCACGACGGGCGTACGCTCTCGCCGTCCTATCACGATGCTGTACAAAACCAGAAGCCCGGCCAGGACCGATGCGGGAAGGATGCCGGCCTTGAAGAGCCGGTCGATGCTGGTCTTTGATACTATTCCGTAAAGAATCAGGGGGAGACTCGGGGGCAGTAAAAGGCCGAGGGGTCCTGAGGTGGTGATCAGACCGAGGGAGAACCTCTCCGAGTATTTCTGGCTTGTCAGGGCGGGGAATACCAGGCCGCCGAGAGCTATGATGGTCACCCCAGAAGCCCCTGTAAAGGCCGTAAAAACGGTACAGGCAACCAGCACGACGACCGCCAGTCCTCCCGGCAACCAGCCGAGAAAGGCCCGTGAAACCCGGACCAACCGCTTCGGCGCATTGCTTTCAGCCAGCACATAGCCTGCAAAGGTAAACAGGGGGATCGCCACCAGCGTTGGTGTCGATGCAAGACGGTACATCTCGATAATAACCACGGACGTATCGATACCGGCGAGGTAGAAACTCAGGAGAGCTCCTGCCGCGATGACCACAAAAAGCGGGACACCCGTCACCGCCAGAACCAGGGTGGCAAGAGAAGGAACAACGCTCATCTACCAGACTCTCCGAGATTCAGGATCTTGATCAGGCCGTTCAGGCCGAAGTGGAAAGTGATGGCAAAGAAGGCCAGAGGGAAGATCAGCACCACTATCCACCCTGGAATCTGCAAGAAGGTCCTGGTGTCGAAGAGGAACTCGCCCCTTACGAACCGGATGCTCGCCAGGGCGAGGAGGAGACAGATGAGAGCGGAGAAAAAGTCGATAAGGACGGCCAGAATGACCCTTTGCCTCCCCTTGAGAAAGCGGGCAAGGATATCGATCTTGATATGCCTCGACTCATGAGTCGCCATTACCGCCCCGGACATGGCAACCCAGAGAACGAGGTGGCGCAGGGCCACAGCGGCCCAGATTATTCCGGAAGAGAAGAAGATACGAAGGAAAATCTGAATCGATGCAAGCCCCACCATGGCCAGAACCAAGCAGATCAGGGCGGCCTCTTCCAATCTTCCAAGAGCTTCTGTCCATCTGCGGAGCGATTCCCGGAGAGCGCCCACTAGTTCCCTCTCCTCACCTCCCTGAGGTAGGTTTTGATCTCCTCGAGAATCCCGGCAGAAAAGGCATTCCCCGCCAGATCCTCCACGGCTTCCCCTGCAATCTTCTGAAACAGTGCAAGCTCTGAACCCGTGAGCTCAACCGATCGGATTCCCTCGTCTTCCATAATCCCGAGGGCCTCCTCGTTGTCTCTCCGCGTCCGGGTGTTGAGATCCGTGAGTTCGATCCGGAAGATATCTTGAAGGGCCTGCTGCTCCGGCCTGGAGAGACGATCAAAGGCTCGGCGGGTCATGATCACGCCACCGAAGGCATAGCTGAGGGGGACACGGGTCACGTACTTCACCTTGGTGAACCATTGAAGCACGATGGCCGCAACAGGTGCGCTGTAGACCACATCCACCAGCCCAGTCTGGAGGGCCAGAAGCACGTCCGAAACGCCGAGGGGAACAGGGGCAACACCAGCCTTCTCGAAGACGGCCTGGCTCACACGATCACCCTCAGGCATCCAGACCTTGGTTCCCCGGAGGGCCCTCGGATTGGCTACGGGTTTGTTGGACATCATGTAGACAAAGCCTATCTCCACCCAACCGAGCAGGACGTATCCCCTCTCGAGCAATATCTTTTCAAGGCGCGCGGTGACTCTGGGCAGAACAAAATCGACTTCTCCGTAATTGCGGAAGAGAAAGGGCGTTCCCAGCGCCTGGATATCCTTGCAGATGGACGACAAGCCGAGACCCGTAAGGCCCGCAATCTGGATCTGGCCGATCCGCATCTTCCGCAAGACGACCCGCTCCTCACCCATTACGCCCCCTGGGTAGGCCCGGAGTTTGAGGGTGCCCTTTGTCCTCGATTCCAACTCTCGGTTCATCCTGTGGAAGGTATCCATCCATGCACTTCCCTCGGGAGCCAGGGTCGCGAGCTTGAGCACCGTGGGCTCGGCCCGTCCGGCCAAGGGGAGAACCACGGTCAGGCATAGCCATGCAAGAAACCAAACCACCTTCCCCTGGAGCTTCATGTCAGAAGTAATCCTCCACGTGGGCGAGCAGTTGCCTCGCCTTTCTCTTGGCGAGGGTGTTGATGAAAGCCAGTTCAGGCACCCGATCAACAGGGGACCCGAGGACCTTCTCCAAAAGGGAGACGAAGAGCTCCCTCTGAAAGGTGTTCCGCGCATAGTATTCGGCATAGTAGACGTAAGCCATCAGGTAGTCCCCCCGGCCGATCTCTATCGCCCTCTCGAAGTGCTTGCGGGACCCCTCGGGATTCCCGCCATATGCCTTCGGTCTCGACGATTGATAGATGCCCAAGAAGAGATGGGCGCCACCGTAATGATAGGTCTCCTCCAGGTCGATGATCCTCTCCATGAGGAGGACGACCCTGGGAAGATCGGCCATGGCCTTGACCGATCCTCCGGCAACCCCTATCCATCCTGCCCAACAGCTGGCAAACCAGAAGACGGGGGGCACGTCTCTGGCCGAAAGACTCTGCACGTACCGCTCAAAAACAGGGTACGGCTCCGACAAGACCGCCCGGAAGTCCTTGCTTCTCGCCATGGCCCGAAGAGCATACCCTTTCCCCTTCAGATAGAGCTCAGCCGTAGCCTCCGGATCTCCAGGAGATCCAAAGGCACCGGCATACGAACAATACGCTTCGGCTCCTGCTAGAAGGAGCCTCTTCTCCCTCGGGTAGGCCTCGATCAGACCGTCCAGAAGCATGAGATAGGCAGGCATACCCTCCTGAACCAGATTCAGATCCGTCTGTTTAGCAGTCGCCTTCCCCACATCCTCCAGGACTGCGGCAATACCCGCAACGGACACCCTCTTGATGAGGGAACAACCGAGCAGAGCCGGCACGCAGAGACCCGCCGCTAGCAAAAGGGCCATCCCTCGCCGTAGTACTCCCCCCCTTTTTCCTCCCCTTTGCATCTCCTTCTCCATGGACGACGCGCCCTCGACCCAGGTCGGCCGGACCCCCTCCACGGCAAAGGGATTTGAAAAAAACCCCTCGAAATTATAATATACAGGAAAACCCCCATGTAGGCGAGGGGATCGATGGTCGATTTCATCTTTCGGCGGAGGAGCATTCGAAGATTTACGGGAGAACCCATCGGGGAAGAGGCGGTTACAACCCTCCTGGAAGCCGCCATGGCGGCTCCTTCCTCGAACAACAGGAAGCCCTGGCATTACGTGGTCATCCAGCAGCGGTTCACCCTCGACCGCCTCGCAGAGGTTCATCCCTACGGCGGAATGCTTCACGAAGCCGGCTTGGCCATAGCCGTGTGTGCAGACCCTAGAATCTCGCCCAACGGTTGGGTACTGGACTGTTCCGCCGCCACAGAGAACATTCTTCTTGCCGCTCCGGCCTTGGGTCTGGGTGCGTGCTGGCTCGGATGCCACCCCTATGAAGAGAGAAAGGCCTCCATTCGCAGAGTCCTCCATATCCCCAGGCAGATCGAGATTCTCAGCCTTGTGGCCGTTGGACATCCCGGAGAGGATAAGGAACCGAGGACTCAATACGATTCTGGGCGGATCCACCGGGAGAGATGGTGAAGCAGGGTTTCCAGACGTCGGGTCCGGTCTTACCCTTGTCGGCAAGAGGAGTCCCCATGCCTGTCTTGCCTGCAGGATCACGGCAAAGGCTCGCGCAGGGTTTCTCGGATCGTCTCTCGAGACCGGTTCTTCGATCTTCTTCCCAGGTGGCCCCTTGCGACTGATTCCATGGACATTTCCGACATCGAAAGGCTCAACGTTCTCTGGTTGAGGATTTACCCCTACCTCGCCGCCCAGGTTATCGGGATCCTTCCTGAAAAGGCCGGGATAATCTTGGAAGTGGGCCCCTTTTCCGGAGGCATCGGCTTTGAGCTGGCGCGGGAAAAGAGGGATAGTTCGGTCGTAATCGCCGACAGCCACGAGGAGATCCTCGGCTATCTGAAAGCCGAGACTGCAAGACTAAAGCTCCCCGGCCGGGTCGATTTGGTACGGAGCGATCCGTCAAGGCTGGGTTTCAAGAGCGGGGTGTTCTCCGGCGTAGTCTTCCGGGGAGCCTTCTTCTTCCTCGACTCCTCCATGTTGCGGGAAATCGATCGGGTCCTGGAACCCGGGGGCGTCGGCTTTATCGGCGGAGGATTCGGAGCCGGTACCCCGCCGGATCTGATTAGGGAAATATCCCTAGAATCGAGAATACTCAACGAAAGGCTTGGAAAAAGACGGATTTCCAGAGGCGAGTTGGAAGACATGGCTGCTTCCTCGGGGTTGCAAGGGCACTGCCGGATCACAGAACGAGGGGGGTTGTGGTTGATCCTGCAGAAGTAAATGGGAAGGGCAATCCTCGTCGCGTTTCTTCCTTGCTCGGGCAGTGAGGCCACCTGGGTGGCCAAGGGGGATAGGTTGTGCAAGATATATTGGCCATGATTCTCGCGGGAGGAAAGGGGGAAAGACTTTACCCTCTTACCAGGGATAGGACTAAACCTGCCGTTCCTTTCGGTGCCATTTATCGGATCATCGATTTCACCTTGAGCAATTGCGTCAACTCCAATATCAGGCGGATTTACATTCTCACCCAGTACAAGTCGACCTCCCTCAACCGGCACGTGGAACTGGGATGGAATATCTTCAGCAGCCAGTTGGGAGAGTTCGTCAGGCTCATTCCGGCTCAACAGCAGCTCGATGAAAGCTGGTACCAGGGTACGGCCGATGCGATTTTTCAGAACTTTCATACACTCCAGCAGGATCGGCCGGAAGTCGTCTTGATATTGTCAGGGGATCACGTCTACAAGATGGACTACAGGCAAATGGTAGATTATCACCTTGAGAGGCGGGCGGATCTTACCGTGGCGGTGCTCCAGGTCGATAGATCCCTCTCCAGGGACCTCGGCGTAGTGGAGGCTGACACGGAATACCGGATCATAGGCTTCCAGGAAAAACCCGCAGTTCCAAAAGCTATGCCGGGGGACGGAGAATCCATCCTGGCCTCCATGGGGATCTACGTCTTCAACACGGAGATACTGGTCAAACGCCTGATCGAGGATTTCAGGGACGAGAGGAGTTCCCACGATTTCGGGAAGGATGTGATTCCCGCCATGGTGGGAAGAGACAGGGTCTTTGCCTTCCCGTTTGTGGACCCGGCAACCGGGAGACCCGCCTACTGGAGAGACGTGGGAACCCTGGACGCATACTGGGAGGCCAATATGGATCTGGTCAGCGCCATACCCCAGTTCAACCTCTACGATACGGAGTGGCCCATCTACACCTTCCAGGGACCATATCCCCCTGCCAAGACAGTAGGGGCCCAAGAAGACGGAACCGGGGCGGCGATCAACTCCCTCCTCTCCGGAGGATGCATCATCAGTGGGGGGAAGGTTGTGAATTCCTTGCTCTCCCCACTTGTTCGGGTTGAAAACCATGCCGAGGTGGAAGAGACTATTCTTATGGAGGGTGTCCGTGTGGAGAAGGGAGCGCGGGTGAGAAGGGCTATCGTGGACAAGGGGATCAACATTCCACGGGATGTGCAGGTCGGCTACGATTTGAAGGAGGATCGTAAGAGATACACGGTGACGGACTCCGGAATCGTGGTGATTCCGAAACTGATGCAGGTCGATTGATCGTGTCGTGGGCGACCCTCAACCTCGAGCCCGGGGGAGGGGGAGAACCTGAGGGAGGTTCCTGCGCACCCGTAGCCGACTCGTATTTCCGGACCGAGCAGAGGAGGTTTGGACAGTGGACTACGAGAATCTCTTATATGAGAAAGACAAGGGGATCGCCGTCGTCATCCTGAACCGCCCGGACAAGATGAACGCCCTCTCCTTGGCTTTGATCGAGGAGCTGATCCACCTGCTCGGTTCGATCGGCGGAGACGAAAAGATCCGGGTCGTAGTCATCAAATCCCGCGGCAAGGCTTTCTGCTCTGGACACGATATGTCCGAAATGACGGGACGGGGCCCCCGTTTCTACCAGAAGCTCTTTGAGAGGTGCTCCGAGATGATGCAACTCATACGTCACCTGCCCCAACCGGTGATTGCCCAGGTCCAGGGGATAGCAACCGCGGCGGGTTGCCAACTCGCCGCCTCCTGTGATCTGACAATCGCCTCTGAGGATGCGCGGTTTGCCACGCCAGGGGTGAAGATCGGCCTCTTCTGCAGTACCCCCATGGTTCCGGTCACCAGGGCCGTTGGAAGGAAGAAAGCCCTGGAGATGCTTCTCACCGGCGATATGATGACCGCTTCCGAAGCCGAAAGATGTGGATTGATCAACAGGGCGGTGCCGTCCGACGTGTTGGAGAGGGAGGTGGAATCACTTGCCACAAAGATCGCCCAAGCAAGTCCCTTGGTGGTCCAAATCGGCAAGAAGGCCTTTTACTCCCAACTGGAGATGGAGGAATCCACGGCCTATGCTTACACGGCCCGCGTCATCGCTCTCAACGCCATGGCCGATGATGCCCAGGAAGGGATGTCGGCTTTTCTCGAAAAAAGACAACCTTTCTGGAAGGGCAAGTGACTCCTTCAGCTCCAGGTTAACACACCGCCGCACTACCCTCGCCCATCCTGAAGCCAGAGCGGAGAACCCTGGGGCTGGGGCCGCCTGTTCCGAAACGGTTCGCAGAAACGGAGACAGCGGGCTCTCACCCGATCTTTCCCACGGCCTCGACCTCTTCGAGTTGCCGTTGGAGGAGATCGATCTGCTCCTGAGTCAGGTTCTCAAGCTCTAGGGCCTGATGAATGAAGCCAGCAGCTTCTCCAAAGAGTCCCTTTTCGAAGTAACACCGCCCGAGCATAATCAGGCATTCCAGGGGGTTGCTCCCCTGTTGAAGGGCCTCTTTGAACTCCTCAATCGCCCTGTCGGTAAGTTCCATTTCACGGTATGCTATGCCCAGGTGGTAGTGAAGATCGGGATCCTCGGCCGAGGAGTGGTCTCCCGGAGACAGAGGGCCTGCCTCACTGGACTTAACAGCTCCGATCAGATCCTCGACGGTTAGGTCTCTCACGACCTGTCCCCGGAGAGTGTTGTCTGGGCCGACGCCTCCATCCAGGGGTCGTGTTATCTCGGAAACACGATCCCTCTCACCGTGGCCGTCTTCCCCTTCCCTGCGGTCTGAACGATCTGAGAGAAGTTCCTCTGCCGCGGAGTCCTCGCCTCCGTAAGGGCCCTTCCCCTCTTGCTCTTCCACGGTTTCGCCTGTTGCCTCCGAGAAAGGCGATACGAGCCCCTCTTCTCCTTCGGGAGATGCGAGGAGAGCTTCGATGGGGACCGCCTCAGGCTCTTCCGGGGGCTGTGGCTCATCCCCCTCGACGCCGCCGCCTGCCTCTGGGCCCTGGGTTTCCTCGTCTCCGTCCCGGTCGAGGTCCTTCAGTGCCTCTTGTACTTCTCCGTCTTCAGAATCGATTTGAGCCACCAGCTCATAGACCTTCCTGGCTTCAGCTACAAGCCCCCCATCCGCGTAAAGGGAGGCCAGGGATTTGTAATCATCCAGATTCATCCCGTCCAGGGTGAAAAGCTTCTTATAGATCGAGATGGCCTTGAGATTGAATCCTTCGTCGCCCAGGTATTTTGCCGCCTTCCGGTACTGGTCAATGGCCGAGTTCTTATCACCCCCGCGGAGGTAGAGCTCGGCCAGCTTGAGGCGGCTTTTTGCGTCTTCCGGGTTCCTCTCGAGAACACCGAGGAGCTGATCGATCTTCTTGCCGTTCTTGCGCTTCTTGCGGAAAGCGAACACGGGGCAGAAACCTGCTTCTTGAGACTGTTGAACGGACCTCCCATTGAAGACGCGGCAGGAACCGTCCGTTACTTTTATGCAGGAAATGTGCCAACAGTCCCGGAACGTTGGAAGTAGGCAAAAAGGGGGCGGGCAGGACCCGATTGGCTCATATCGGGTCCTGCCCTTGTAAGGAGGGTGAAAAAGCCCCATCATCATCCATGTCTGATAGTGGGGCGGAAAATGGCTTCCAGACGTCGGGGCTCAGGAAAGACATCGTATCCATTCGTCAGCAGCTCCAGGACCAACACGAGATTCAGCGTAAAACCAGGTCTGCAGGAACCCTACTCGAGCAAGAGACTCCGCGCTTTCACAGAGCCCCCGTCGTGGTTAGTGAAAGAAATCTCTTTCACTTACTATCACAAAATAACACATTTCCAACCTCTAGTCAAGTACTCCTTAACAAAAAATTCGCCTCTTTTTTTCATCTCCCCAAAACCCCTCGGCCCACCAGACACCACTCGACCACGAATCATCCGTCCATCGACCCATAGGCAAGGTCAAAGGCATTCCTGAAATGCTCCACCCTGTTCAACTCGCCCCTTCTCCTGATGGCCACCACGTCGAAACGGGCCCTCATGTGCTCCAGATGCCGCTCTTTCAGGAACCACAGAGCAATCTTCGACAACCTCTCCTGTTTTTGCCTGTGGACGGCCACCTCCGGTCCACCGTATTTCTCTGTCGACCGGGTCTTCACTTCGACGAAACAGAGAGTCTTCCCGTCGACCGCCACAATATCCATCTCTCCCAAAGGACAACGGTAGTTCCGCTCGATGATCCGGTACCCCTTTCTTCGAAGGTAAGCCACAGCAAGAGCCTCTCCTTCCTCCCCGATCCTGGGTTGAAGAGCCATCCCGCCCAATCTCCTCGGGTCCCTAGGTCAAAGCGCAATGGTCGGTCAAAAGACGAGCCATCGGGAATCTTCAAACCCGCGAGGCGACAGGCGTTGTCACCCCTCGGAAGCTCTTCCGGTGACATTCGCAGTAACCGTGCCTCCTGATAGCCTCACGGTGTTCCAGGGTGCCGTACCCCTTATGCTTCGCGAAATCGTACTGCGGATATCTCTCGTCGTAGGCCACCATAATTCTGTCCCGGGTCACCTTGGCGATGATCGATGCAGCCGCGATGGACACGGAGAGGTTGTCTCCCCTCACGATTGTCCGCTGTGGGACAGATATGGGAATCGGCGTCACACCATCAATCAGCAGCAAACCGGGCACCACACGCAGGCAATGTACTGCGGTAAGCATCGCCTTCTGCGTTGCCCTGCCGATATTGATCCGGTCGATCTCCTCCGCCTCGACCACGCCGATGCCAACGGCCAGGGCCGTCTCCAGGATCCTCCCATAGAGGGATTCTCGTTTTGCAGGGAGGAGTCTCTTGGAATCCCGAAACTCCTGGTTGAGCCCTTCCATGGAGAGGATGACGGCCGCGGCCACAACGGGCCCTGCAAGGGGCCCTCGGCCGGCTTCATCGACTCCCGCAACCGACCTGAATCCCTGGCTGAGGAATCGTCTCTCGAAGAAATCCATGGGCTGACCCCACGGAGACGCAAAGAGATCCCCCGGGCGGTTTCTCGACATGGCCTCTGGCTACCGCTCTTTGATCCTTGCGGCCTTTCCTCTCAACTTCCTCAAGTAGTAGAGTTTCGCCCTGCGTACCCTACCGCGGCTTACCACCTCTATCTTTTCAACCCTCGGAGAATATAGGGGAAATATCCTTTCCACCCCAATACCGTAGGAGACCTTCCTCACCGTGAATGTTGCCCTTGGGCCTCCCCCACGTTTGCTGATTACCGCGCCTTCAAAGACCTGGGTTCTCTCCTTTTCGCCTTCGATGATTTTTGCATGGACCCGGACCGTGTCACCCGGCTTGAAGTCGGGCAGATCCGTCCGGATGTTTTCTCTCTCAATCAAATCGATGGAATCCATCCTCAGGTTCCTCCTCTTTATCGATTTCCCATCAACCGGTCCAGCATGATCGCCCCGGCAGATCGGACCGACAGATGGTTGTAGTCTGACACACCTTCGATGGGAGCCAGGACATAGTCGCTGTTGTCGAGAATCTCCCGAGCCAGACCCCAGCCCGTTCCAAGAATCAGAAGGTACGGCTCTGTCCCCCGGTGGAGGAGTCGGCGCATTTCCTCGTAAGAAACAGCCCCTTTGTACCAGGCCGCACCGGTTGCCACGGTTCTGACCCGCTGCCCCCGGACCTGGGATATCTCATCCACGACCTCTCCAAGGGTCACCCTCACCCGTACCCTGTCAAACACCCCCTTGCGGATCGGGTTGTACCGGGCACCCAACCCTTCTGTCCAGTGACGTATGATGCGAGCTATCAGCTCCCTCTGCGAGTCGAGGGGATTGACGAAATAGACGACCCCAACACCGAAAGTCCCTGCGCACCGGGCCAGATCGTGTATGTCGAGATTGGTTACAGCAGTGCAGACTATGCAACCCCGTTTGTTGTAGACGGGATAGTGGACCAGTGCGACATAGAGATCAGCCGCATCGATTCGCTTCGGCTGCAAAACCCCTGTCCCCTTCATTCCTCCAGGACCTTCCGCTCTTCGGCGGAGAGCC
Source organism: Deltaproteobacteria bacterium (assembly GCA_019308905.1). Lineage (NCBI taxonomy): Bacteria > Pseudomonadati > Myxococcota > Myxococcia > Deltaproteobacteria bacterium. Next base: position 7,616 of record JAFDHF010000065.1, on the reverse strand, counting down.
TTGCCTTTTCCAGAAGATCCCTCCTTCTTAGACCTGTTCTGCGGATCGATTCTCTCCTTCTCCATTCTCTGATGGCCTGATGATTCCCCGAGATGAGGATTTCTGGAACCCGGAGGCCCCGGAAATCCCGGGGTTTCGTGTACTGAGGGTATTCCAGCAGGCCGTTGGCAAAGGAGTCCTCATCTGCTGCCTTCTCGTATCCCAAAACCCCCGGGGCCAGTCTGGAGACGGCGTCTATGACCACCATGGCGGCCAGTTCCCCCCCGGTGAGGACGTAATCTCCGATTGATAGCTCTTCATCCACAAATCCGAGCCTCACCCTCTCATCGACCCCCTCGTATCGCCCGCACACAAGAACCAGATGGGAGTGCCGGGCCAGCCGGCGGACATGCCCGTCATCGAGCAGAACCCCTTGGGGAGACATGAGAATCACTCTGGCCGACGGATAGGGCTTCTTGATCGATTCGATACACCGGACGATGGGTTCGGGCTTCATCACCATTCCGCCCCCTCCACCGTAAGGCGTATCGTCCACGATCCGGTGCCTGCCCTCGGCAAAATCCCGGATGTTGTGGACAACAATCTCGATCCGCCCCGCCTGCCGGGCCTTCCCGAGAAGGCTCTCACGCAGAGGTGATTCAAACATTCCCGGGAAGAGTGTCAGCACGTCAAAACGGATCATTATTCCACGAGATCCTCCGAAAACTCGATCACCATCCTCTTGGAGGCCGTGTCAATCCCTCTGATCCAATTCTCGGTAGCCGGGACGAGCAGCTCCTCTTTGCCTGTCCCGATCACGATGACGTCGGTACCCCCTGTGGGAACGATGCTGCAGACCTCACCCACCCGCTCTCCCTCAGGGGTGGTCACCTCCATGCCGATCAGGTCTGCCCAGTAGTACTCTCCCCGTTCCAGGTCGGGCAGGTCAGCCCTCTCAACAAGGACGGCAGATCCCACCAGACGCTCCGCCTGATCGATACTGTCTACTCCTTCCAGACTGAGGAGAATAAACTTCCCGTGTATCCTTGCTTCTTCCACCCTGAACGAACCCAGACGACCCTCACGATCCTTCAAAACAACACGCTTGTACGAAGAAAAACGGGTCTTATCCTCGTTATAATAGACCACTCGGAGTCTGCCGTGGATTCCATGAACCCTGGCAATCCGACCAATGGCAATAAGTTCTCTCTCTTCAAGGCTATTCAATGATCTCAAGAACAGAGTGCTTCCTCAGCTTCGTGGAAGCGGCACTGAGAATCGTCCTCATGGCTTTCGCCGTCCGTCCCTGTTTCCCTATCACCTTTCCAAGGTCTTCTTTGGCCACACTCAGCTCGATCACAGAGGTCTTCTCTCCCTCGATCTCGGAAACCCGCACCTGATCGGGATTATCGACCAATGCCTTCGCAATGTACTCGATTAGCTCCTTCATTTTCCCCCTCCCCCTCGATTATTCAGACCCCAGAACCTCGGAACGCAAACTCTCTCAGGCCTTGCTCCCTTTTACCATTTTATCGAAGAGTCCGGATTCTTTCATCAGCCTCCTTACCGTTTGGGTGGGTCTAGCTCCTCTTTCCATCCACTGGATAGCCTTGTCCTCCTCAATACGGACCGCCGCAGGATCCTGGTTCGGATCGTATGTCCCGATTCTCTCTATGAACCTTCCATCCCGTGGCGATCTTGAATCGGTTACAACAATACGGTATGTGGGCCTCTTTTTTGCGCCGAATCGGGCAAGTCTGATTGAAACCGCCATATTCCCCTTCACCTCCACCTTATGGATTTGGAACCCCTGCCGAATGTGGCCGCCTAGGACAAGGGAAGCATCCCCCTCGACAGGCCGCCCATTCGTCCTTTCTTCATCCTGTTGAGCATCTTCCGAGCCGCCATGTACTGCTTGAGCAGGCGATTGACATCCTGGACCGTAGTCCCACTGCCCCTGGCAATCCGCAGCCGTCTCTTCCCGTTGATGATGGTATGGTTTCTCCTCTCCTGGGGCGTCATCGAATTGATAATGGCCTCGATTTTCACCAACTCTCTCTCTGCACCCTGGAAGGATCCCAGGCCGCCCAGCCGACTCAGACCCGGCACCATCTGAAGGAGCCCCTCCAGAGAGCCCATCTTTCGAATATGGCGGAGCTGGTCTCTGAAATCCTCAAGAGTGAACTCGGCTTTTCGAATCTTTCTTTCGAGCTCTCTAGCCTTCTTCTCGTCGAAGGCTGCCTCGGCCTTTTCGATAAGGGAGAGTACATCTCCCATGCCGAGAATCCGGGACGCCATTCGATCAGGATGAAAGAGTTCCAGGGCGTCTATCTTCTCACCGACCCCGATGTAGGTAATCGGCTTGCCGGTTACTGCCCTGATCGACAGTGCCGCCCCACCCCGGGCATCACCGTCCATCTTGGTAAGAATCACCCCGTCGATGCCCAGCTCGTCGTTGAACCTCTTGGCTATGTTTACCGCATCCTGCCCGGTCATCGCGTCGGCCACGAGAAGGACCTCTCCTGTCAAGAGGGCCTTCTTCATCTCTCGAAGCTCCTTCATCAGGGTTTCATCGATGTGAAGCCGCCCTGCCGTATCGATGAGCAGAGTGTCGAAGCCCTGCCTGATGGCCCGATTTCTTGCCTGCTGGCAGATCACCACGGGGGTTTCACCCTCGCCGGGCTCGTAGAAGTCCACCTCGATCTGGGAGGCCAGGGTCTTCAGCTGTTCCACCGCAGCCGGCCTGTAGACATCGGCTGGCACCATATAGGGGAGACGTCCCTCCTTCTTCAAAAGCCTGGCCAGCTTGGCGGTAGTTGTGGTTTTCCCGCACCCGTGGAGTCCCACCAACATCACCGGAACCGGGGAAGGACCCGACAGCTTGATCCGGCGTGCTTCCTCACCCATGAGAGCAACGAGTTCCTCATGAACGATCTTGATCACCTGTTGGGCTGGGGTCAGACTGGCCATCACCTCCTCACCGATCGAACGGCTCCGGACCGCCTCTATGAATTCCTTGACTACCCGGAAGTTGACGTCAGCCTCCAGGAGCACGAGCCTGACCTCCCTCAGAGCCTCTTGGATATTCTTTTCTGTGAGCTTGCCGTGGCCCCTCAGCTTCTTGAAAACCAGGGAAAGCCTGTCGGTCAATTGGTCGAACATATCTCCGGGCCAGCCCCCCCCTTTCTCCAACAATGCCGCAAAACATCAATAATAAACGACTTCCGTGAGATTGTCAATTTCCAAAACTCCCGGTTCCCCGCTTCTGCAGCACGCCTGTCGTCCCGACCCCAATTGCGGAACCAGCGGGACGACCGGCAAGAGACAGGCAGGCCCTGACAGAGACAAGGTCCCTTCTTTCCGCTGATTTCTTGAGCCAATTTCCTCCCCTGGCAGGATCCGGTACTCCCCGGACTTCGAGAGGCCACCCCCGAAACCTTCAGACCTAAAGGGGCGCCACCCTCGACTCTGGCGGGGTTTCCAAATGGGTGGAAAGGCCGCTTCCCTTCCAGTTCGCCCTCAGGACCGCCTTTGCCTTGGAAGCATACTCGCTGTCCGGATGCTGACGGGCGATTTCCAGAAAGATCGCCTTTGCCTTGTCCTTACGGGAAAGGTTCAAATAGGACTTCCCGAGGTAGAAGAGGGCCTTGGGGACCACCTCGGTGTCGGGGTATTTCAGCAGGACCCACTCGAACCGCCCGATCGCCCCCCGGTAGTTCCCCTTCTTGTAGTAGAACTTTCCCACCAAGAATTCATGCTCTGCGAGCCGGGAGCGACAGACCGGAATCTGCTCGGCCGCTTTCTCCGTGAAGATACTGGGCGGGTAATTCTTCACCAGATACTCGAAATTCAACAGGGCCTTGCGGGCCGGTACCGGGTCACGATCCGGCGTCTCCATCTGCTTGAAATAGGCCTGCCCTATCTGAAAAAGCACGTAGGGAGTATCCTCATAGTAAGGATGGAGCTTCCGGAATTCCTCATAGATAGCCACTGCCTCCTCGTACTCCATGAGAAAGAAGTGGCAGTCGGCGATCTTCAACTCCGCCCGGAGAGCCTCAGGGGATTCGGGATAGAAGTTCTTCACGTTCTTGAACAACTCCATGGCACTCTGGAACTTCCCGCGGTTGAATCGAGTCAAGGCCTTTGCATAGAGCTTGGCCGATCCCCCCGCCGGTCTCCTTCCCTTTTTCCCTGCGAGGCACCCGCCAAGAATCAGGAAGGCAGCCAAAACAGCCGCCACTCGTTTCCATTGGAAAGCCATGACCTTCACCGGAATCAGAGTCGAGTCGGTCGAGCTACTAAATATGGGATCAAAACCCGCAAAATGTCAAGCCCGCTCGTCTTGGGATCTGGCCACCTCGAACCCTTGATCGAAGGGGCAGGAAATTCCACTTCTCTCCTTGTCTGAAGCTCCAGGAATTGTGGTAAACTTGGCGGCGGGGCGACGAATCCCTTTCCCGGGCTTCTTCGATTTGGAGGACGCCCTCCTGTGGGAACCAAAGGGTAACGAATAGGAACCGATCTCTTGAATGCAAAACCAGCCTTATCGGACGAGAACCGTCGTCTTCTCGTCTCCGGAGCTCACCTGCTCGGCGTCTCCCTCGACAAGAGGGCGGTAGAGGCCTTTGACCGCATCTTTGCAGAGTTGACAAAATGGAATCGTAAGATGAATCTCACGGCCCTTTGCGACGAGAGATCGGTCGTGGTCCGGCACTTCTTGGATTCCCTGGCCCCTGCAAGATATCTCCCTCCTGGGGCCTCTGTGTTGGATATAGGGCCAGGGGCCGGGTTCCCGGGAATTCCTCTCAAGATCGCAAGACCCGACCTCGGAATTGTTCTCCTCGAGGCCACAAGGAAGAAGACCTATTTCCACAAACATCTCATCAGAACCCTAGATCTGGCCGGTATCCGGAGTGTCTGGGGCAGAAGCGACGCCGAGCAGGTCAGAACCGATCTCCGCGGCGATTTCGATGCGGTGATCTCCAGGGCCGCCTTACCGCTGGGGCTGTTTCTGCAAGAGGCCGTCTATTTCCTCCGGGCGGAGGGAATGATAGTCGCCATGAGGGGAAGGGAGCCTGGTATCCCCATTCGCCCTGAATCCCTGGGGCTCACTCTCTGCCGGACCGTTCTCCTGAATCCGCCCTTCGACCTGATGAGCAGGAAGCTGTTGTTTTTCAGGAAGACAGGTACTTCCAAGAGCCACATTCAAGGCCGGGTTCCGAAAGACCGGCCTGACGGATGCCCCCCGTGATTCTGGAGATCGAACTCCGGTGAAATAGTGCTTTAAATAGGCCGATAGTTATGTTAATATCAACGGGAGTTGAGCCAAACGGGTGTGATCTTCCCGAAGAGACCATGGCAAAAATCATCTCGATTGCCAATCAGAAAGGCGGGGTGGGAAAGACTACGACGGCGATCAATCTATCGGCCTCACTGGCGGTTGCAGAGAAGAGGACCCTCCTTGTAGACATCGACCCCCAGGCCAACTCGACGAGCGGTTTCGGATACGACAAGGACAGTCTGGAAGAGACCATCTACCACGCCATAATCAGGGGAAACAGCCTCCGCAGGGCGATCCGACAGACATGCCTCCCCTTCCTGGATATCGCCACCTCCAACACGGATCTTATCGGTGCAGAAATCGAATTGATTCACGAAATAGCCCGGGAACAGAAGCTGAAAACACTGCTGAAAGAGGTCGAAAGCCTCTATGACTATGTGCTCATCGACTGCCCTCCATCACTCGGGCTCCTGACGGTCAATTCACTGACCGCTTCACACTCCGTGATCATCCCCCTTCAATGCGAGTTCTTCGCCATGGAGGGCCTCGGCCAGTTGATGAGGACTCTCTCTCTCATCAGGAGCCGCCTGAACCCATCTCTCTTGATTGAGGGAATCCTCATAACCATGTTCGATGGTAGAAACAACCTCTCCCATCAGGTGGTCAGGGAGGTGCAGAGTCACTTCGGCGATAGGGTATTCAAAACCATCATCCCAAGGAACGTAAGACTGAGTGAGGCTCCCAGTCATGGAAAACCGGTTATTCTCTATGACATCCACTCCAAGGGGGCGGAGAGTTACCTGAGTCTGGCAAAAGAGGTTCTCTCGAACGGGGGGAAGACCGATGGGTAAACGGACGGCCCTGGGCAAGGGGCTGGGAGCGCTCATACCCGATGTGGGACAGCAGAGAGGAGATCTGTTCCTCTGTCCCATCGAGGAGATCGTTCCCAACGGGAAACAGCCCCGCAAGAGATTCGACGAAGGAGGGATGAAAGATCTGGCAGAATCGATCAAGGAGAAAGGCATCCTGGAGCCGCTCCTGGTCCGGAAGTCCTCACAGGGCTATGAGCTGATCGTGGGGGAGAGGCGGTGGCGGGCGGCACAGAGGGCAGGTCTCCGGGAAGTGCCGGTGCTTGTCAGAGACGTCTCAAGCCGGGAGGCTCTCGAACTGGCCCTGGTGGAGAATCTCCAGAGGGAGGATCTGGGTGTTTTGGAAGAGGCCGAGGGATACAGGCAGTTGATCGATGAGTATCAATTCACCCAGGAGGAACTTGCCAGAAGAATCGGCAAGGATCGGACCTCCGTGACAAACACTCTCAGACTTCTCCGCCTCCCAGAGGAGGTGAAAGAGAGGCTCGCCGATGGTTCCCTATCTTCCGGCCACGGCAGGGCCCTGCTTGCACTCCCTACCGAAAAGGATCAGAGGGAGGCCTGCAGGATCGTCGTCGACAAGGGTCTCTCCGTTCGCCAGACGGAAGGGCTTGTGAAGGGATGGAAAAGGAAGAAGCCTGCCTCCCCATCCAGGGAGGAGCCGGACGATGCGGGTCGGGAAGAGCTCCAAGAGGAGTTGAGGAGATTCCTGAGTACCCAGGTCCGCATCTCGGGGAGCGGAAGGCGTGGAAAGATCGAAATAGAATTCTATTCCCAGGATGAGCTCCAGAGGCTGGTGGACCTCATCCTCGGCGAGAAAGGAGCCTTACTATGATAGGTGGTAAAGATCACAAAGGAATGCCGAGGACCGAGGAGGTCAATGCCTTTCTTGGAAAGGGAACCTCCTTTGAGGGCAAGATAAGATTTGAAGGGATGTTCCGGCTCGACGGGAAGTTCGACGGAGAGATCTCGGCCGGCGATTCCCTGATCATCGGAGAGACGGGGGAGGTCAACGCCCAGATCAACGTGAAGAACCTGATCGTCAACGGAAAGTTGACGGGCAGCAGCACCGCCGCAAGCCGTGTCGAGATCCACCCCCCTGGCAAGGTCCTCGGGGACATCAAGACCCCCGTACTGGTCATCTCGGAAGGAGCCGTATTTGAGGGAAACTGCCAGATGGAGAGGGGAGAGGCCGGTCGAGACGAAAAGATCTCTCTTCTCAAGATGAAGGCGGAGAAGGAGATCGAAGGCGAAGCGGGTTCCTGAAGAGACCTCTTCGGGTTACCCGGCAGATAAGAAAACCGAACAAACCGGCATGAGAGGAGTCTTCTGGCATTCTTATTGCAAGAAGGCTCATCGTCATTTGAGTCCCGCGATACCGCTGCATTACAGACAGCTCTCAGGTATCTTTCGAGGGGCACCGCTTCAATCCAAGAGGAACCGTCGGAGTGGAGAGCCGAGGAGAGAGGATGGGAAGAGTCTCTCCG
>JAFDHF010000064.1 GCA_019308905.1 Deltaproteobacteria bacterium | reverse complement strand
GATGGAAGGAAGAAAAGTAGAAGGGAATCGTCCCAGGGAAAAGGAGACGTCGGTGGGGATAGAGAAACATGTATTGATACCGATAGAGGATATCCTTCCCAATGAGTGGAACGTCTACAGAATGACGCGGCCCAAGTTTGACAGGCTCGTTGAGGAGATTCAAAACGAGGGTTTTGACGGCGCGATCCAGGTGGTTGCGCATCCTGAGAAGAAAGGGAAATACAGGATTGTCGACGGCGAGAAACGGTGGGCGGCCGCCCGGGTCGCCGGGTTAAAAGAGGTACCCTGCGTTATCAAGGACTGGGACGAGGACAAACAGAGGATCGAAACGCACACCAGGAACGAGCTTCGTAACGACGAATTTGACAGGCCGAAATTCACACAGTTGGCGGATGACCTGATGCAGAGAAGGCAGATGACCGAGCAGCAGCTTCGTGAGGCCATGGCGATCCAGAGCGACAAACGCTGGAATGAGATGTATTTGACGAAGAAGCCTGACAAGGAGCTTGCCGAGGAGCTGAGGACCAAGGAAGCCGAGAGCGAGATGAGGGTGATCGACGGCCTTTCGGTGATCGTGAATCGGCTGATCCAGGAGTACGGGAATACGATCCCACATGGTTTCATGTTCTTCATGCTCGGTAAGGCCATGCACTTGATGGTGATAGTGAAAAACAGCGATCTAAAGAAGAAGCTCGACCTGATTCGAGAGCAAGCAGTTGCGGAAGGCCGGGACATCAACGATCTGTTCTTGGAGCACTTGAGGTAGGAAATGACCGTCTTGGATCCCAAGGATGTTTCAAAAATCCTTGGCAAATCCCTCAACTGGGTCTATAGTAACGCCAAGGAGCTAGGAGCTTCGCGGATTGGAGGGTCTTTGTTTTTTACGAAGGAAGGGATTGAAGATGCCATACAAAGAGGGAAGGCGGTGGCGGGCAACGGTAATGGTCGGTGGAAGACGCAGGACAAGGGCATTTCGTACCAAGGCCGAGGCAAAGGACTGGGAAGGAAAGCAAAGAAAGGAAATGAGGGAGGCCGTGACAACCCCTATGATAGGCTTCCATGACCTGTATCTCGAGTATCTGAATGAGATACGGTTGAGGCATGACAGGAAGACGTATCTGGAGAAGAAGGCTCTCGGTAGGAGGGCATTCGAGGCCTGGGGATATGTCGATGTTATGGAGGTAAATCCGTCAATGGTCCAACGGTTGCTGGCGGATAGGGCAGAAAAGGTCAGCAAGAACGCTTTTAATAAGGATAGGAAAAATTTTCTCGCTTTTTTCAATTGGATCAAAAAGATGAAGGGGATTGATCACAATCCGGTCTTGTCTGTAGAGAGGCTCGCTGTGGAACGCAGGCCGCAGCCAGTGCCGAGCGAGGAGGATGTCGTCAGGCTTCTCGTGGCTGCGGATAGGCATGGCCGTAATCTGATTGTTGCCTGCTGCACTACCGGTGGCAGACGGTCAGAGATTTTCCGTTGGAAGTGGCACGAGGATATCAATTTTGAGAAGAGGATGGTAAGGCTGGGTACAAGGAAAACACGATCTGGAGAAATGCGATACAGGTGGATTCGGATGAACGATATGCTTTACAAGGCCCTCCGGGACGAATGGACAACGAGGCTCCCTCAGTCAGATTACGTGTTTCAAAACCGAGATCCCAGGCACCCGAGGTACGGAGATCGATACACGACGAGAAGGAAGTTCATGAAAGGGCTTTGCGATAAGGCGGGGATCGAACCGTTCGGTTTCCATGCACTACGAAGGTTCTTCGGAAGCCTATTGGCCGACAAATACAAGGAAAGCGTTCCGGTGATTCAGAAGCTCTTGGGCCATGCCTCCCCGACTACAACCGAGAGGTATATTTTCAATATCTCCGAGGACGTGAAAAAGGCAGTTGACCAGATAAATCTGAAAGGTTTTACACATGACATTTACACACAAAAGGAGGAAATCTCCGGAAAGTGAATGGTCCCAACGGGACTCGAACCCGTGTTTTCGGCGTGAGAGGCCGATGTCCTAGGCCACTAGACGATGGGACCCGGCTGGAAAAGAGCGATTGAACGAGTGAAAGTTAACCCACTCCCGGGGAATAGTCAAGGTTCGCCACTTTCTTTCCTTCGGGAAGTACGCCTTGCTTTTTTTCCGCCGTCCTGGCCCAACAGGCACCCGAAGAGAAGCGTCGGGTGATCAACCCTTCGGTTTTCCCAGGCCGTACCTCTCGGTCAGGATCTCGGCGACAAGATCGAGATCCACCTCCTCCTGGGTCTTTGCCTCCATGTCGCGAACCACGGCCTTTTGTCTCTTGAGTTCCTCTCCGCCTATGATGAGCGCGGCCTTGCAGCCCAGTTTGTTGGCCCGCCGCATCTGGGATTTCAGACTCTTCTCTCCGTAAGTGATGTCCACGCCAAGCCCTCTGACTCGGAGTTCATGGGCCAGCCTGAAGGCAGATTGCCTGGAATCGGCACCCGCAAATGCGACGAAGACGCGCCGTGGTTTTCTCACCTCCACCTCAGGCGGGAGGAGAGAGATGAGTCTCTCCATTCCGGTGGCAAATCCGATTCCCGGGATCTCGGGACCTCCGAGGTCCGAGATGAGGCCGTCGTACCTCCCTCCGCCTGTCACGGCATTTTGCGCTCCGAGATCGTAGGAGATCACCTCGAAAGCAGTCCTTACGTAGTAATCGAGACCTCGAACCATCCTCGGGTTGACCGTATAAGGGAGCCCCACCATCTCCAGGTATGACTTGACCGCCTGGAAGTGATCCCGGCACTCAGGGCCCAATGAATCGATCAGGAGTGGAGCATCGGCCATGATTGTCCTGCACTCTTCGACCTTGCAGTCGAAGATCCGGAGGGGGTTGGTATGGATCCTCCGCCGGCAGTCCGGACACAGGGACCTCTCGTGGGCCAGAACGAAATCCTGAAGGCTTTTTCGGTAAGGAGGCCGGCAGGTGCGGCATCCGAGACTGTTTACCTGAAGCTCAAGCCTCTTGAGGCCGACCTCTCGGAGGAAATGGATCAGCATGGCCATGATTTCTGCGTCCACGGCGGGGTCGGCCACCCCGAAGACCTCAACATCGATCTGGTTGAACTGCCGGAGCCTTCCCTTCTGGGGCCTTTCGTACCGGAACATAGGCCCTATCATGAATAGTTTGGCCTCAGGCTCCCTACTGTAGAGGCCGTTTTCAACATAGGCCCTTGCAATCGAAGCGGTGGCCTCGGGTCTGAGGGTCAGGGAGGTTCCACTCCGGTCGGTGAAGGTGTACATCTCCTTTTCCACGATATCGGTGGCTTCTCCGATCCCCCGGGCAAAGAGCTCTGTTTTTTCAAGGATAGGGATCCTGATCTCCACATATCCGAAATCTTGAAAGATCTTTCTGGCCGTCTCTTCGACAAACCGCCATTTGCCTATCTCTTCCGGAAGAATATCCTTGAAGCCCCTGACTGAAGTAATTTCCAAGGTTCTATCCTCGCAACTTCCCAGTTGGTCTGTGAATGGCCGGAGGCCGCAGGGAGGTCCGACACAAAATGTATCCAATATTCCGGTCCGTGTAAAGGTGCGGCGTTGGCATGGAATTGGCATACCAGGCATATTTGACGAACCGTCCGGCCGAGGGGAGGTGCTGATTGCTGGAGTCGAATCAAGGCGGCAACATCGCCGGGAAGATCATAGAGGCCTCTCCGGGAGAAGAGGTTTTCCCCAAGAGGGTTCTCATCGTGGATGATGAGAAGAACTTCCGGGGGATCCTCCGGAGCTTTGTGGAATCCCTCGGATATTTTTGCGCCGAGGCCGCCTCCGGCAGCGCGGCATTGGGGCTGCTCAAGAAGACGCTTTTCCCGATTGTCATCTCCGATATCGTCATGCCCGAAATGAACGGTCTCGAGTTGCTCCGTGCGATCAGGAAGCACTACCCCGATGTGGATGTCTTGATCATTTCCGCGTACGGGGACAACTATTCGCCCATGAAGATCGTTGAGAGCGGGGCCAGTGACTTTCTTGCCAAGCCTTTCAGCCTGGACCAGCTCGGGGCGAGGCTGTACAAGATCGAGATGGAAAGAGCCCTGAGGAAGAAACTCTACATCAAAGGCATCACAGACGATCTGACCGGACTCTACAACAGGGGGTATTTCTACCAGAAGTTGCAGAACGAAACGGAAAGGGCCAAACGACAGGGCCACCCCCTCTCGCTTATCGTGCTTGATGTGGACGGGTTCAAGAAATTCAACGACCGGTACGGCCATCTCAAGGGAGACGCTCTTTTGAAGATGGTGGCGAGGACCGTCCTTTTATCCGTGAGAGAGCATGTGGATTGTGTTTTCCGCTATGGAGGTGACGAGTTTGTCGTCATACTGCCTGAGGCAGACCGGAGGGAAGCGCTCATCATCGGGGAACGGATAAAGAAGAACTTCCAAGAGAGGGCACCGGGAGGGTTGACCCTCAGCATGGGGGCAGCGGAATTTCAGGGGGACTTTGACGGTGAAACCTTTATCAATCTGGCAGACAAGAGAATGTACCAGGAGAAGGCGAAGTCAAAAGGCCTCGAGGCCGTAGAGGTGCGGATCGACTTTGAAAAGGACGATCACTATATCAGGTGCCTCAACTGCGGCAATCCGGTTCATTGGACTTCCTCTGTGTGTGAGAAATGCATGGCAGACCCGATGGCAAGGCCCGATTCCCGGAGGAGCAGGGAAATTGCGAGGACCTTCCTCAGGGAAGTGGCCGCCTCGGTCGAGGACCGGCGGAAAGCCCCGAGGGTGAAGATCGACAGAACCATCACCTATGAAAGCATGGAGGCGACAATCTGCAACATAAGCACAGGAGGTGTTCAGATAAGGGTCAGAGCGTCTCACTCCGTGGGTGATCCCGTCAGGATCGTTGTACCACTGAAGGATGGTGAACTGGCACTGAGCGGAGTCGTCGTCTACGCTCATCCGACAGAGGGTGGCGAGGGGCTGGTCGGTGTAAGATTTTCGAAGCTCCCTGACGGAGAGTCCCACCTACTCAAGAGCCTTCTCCAAAGTGAACGGGTGACCCCGATGTAGAAAAAGGATTGAAACTATGAAAAAATGTTAGACCTTTTTCTTGACCAACTCGCCTTCCTATTGCAAAAATCATCTTTTGTTTCAATCACTTGAATCAATGCTTACGGGTGGCCGTCACCGTCTCCGGGGCTGGAACCGTTTTTGCCTTACCCCTGTAGATCCTCGGGCTTTTTCCCGGACAACCCCGAGACCGTGATGAAAGGGATCGCCGTGGGAAACCACACGCATGAAGAACTCGATTGTGAACATCGGAAATCCTTTGAGAGGATTGGAACCATGAAAAGGCTGGTCGGTTTATTCGTATCGGTTGTTTTTGGTCTATTTTTCATTTTTCTCGCATGTCCCCACGCGGCTCGCGGAGCGATTGCGGTCGACAACGTGTCCACGGGGACCACCGATGGGGGCTCAACCATCACGATCAGCCATCAGGCATCAGGCTCTGATCGCCTGATGCTCGTTGGGGTCTCTTTCAACAACGATTCCTATGAGACCGTTGCCGGAATCACATACAACGGCGTCCCGCTCAGCTTTGTGGGGGAAGACCAGAGGGATGATGATGCGAGGGTCGAGATCTGGATGCTTGTTGGCCCTGACCTCGGGACCCATGATGTTGAGGTCACATTCAACACGGCTCTCTACAGGCAGGCCATTGCGGGTGTCGTGACGTTTACAGGTGTGGACCAGACCAGCCCCCTGGGGACCTTCGCCTCTGAGCATGGCGATGGGAGCACAGCCTCTGTGGACGTTCCCTCGGCAACGGGGGAGTTGGTTTTTGGTATCGTTGCGGCCGAGACGCCATCGGGTTTGACCGCGGGGTCTGGGCAGACCGAGCATTGGAATCTCAGCATGGGCGGTGGCAGGGATTTCCGTGAGGCCGTCGGCAGGGACGGCCTCCCTTTCGGTGGCAATCACCTCGCCAACGAGCGACCCCACCTATTCAACAGACACAGGCTCGGTTACCCTCAGCGGCGTTGCCAGCGGACCGGAGACGATCAGTCAGGTCACCTGGAGCAACGATCGTGGCGGTTCGGGTACGTGTTCCGGCACCGACACCTGGAACACCGGCAGTATTTCCCTGGCTCTGGGGACGAACGTGATTACCGTGACCGCCCAGGACGCCGTCGGAAGTACAGCCACGGATGTCATTACTGTTAACTACGATCCGAGCGATGGAGAGGCCCCTACGGTGACGATTACGATTCCCACCAGTTCTTCATCCTATTCCACGACCAGCGGAACGATTACCCTTGGGGGGACTGCGAGTGACAACGTTGGGGTTGTCGAGGTCAGGTGGAGCAACGGGGCTGGAGGTTCGGGAGTCTGCTCCGGCACCACGAGCTGGAGTACGGGCGCGATCGGCCTTGTTTCCGGGACTACCGTTTTTACGATTATTGCAAGCGATTCTGCAGGTAACACGGGCAGGGACACCCTCAGTGTAACCTACACTCCGTCCTCCGGGGGAGGTGGCGGCGGTTCTCCACCTCCTGAACCCGACCCAGGGGGCCACGGTGACACGGAGATCTACACGGGATATGCCGGGGCAAGCGGGGTAGAGCCCAACGTCCTCATCGTTCTGGACACGTCGAGCAGCATGAGAATGGTGCGTCCCACCGAGACGGATCCGACTGGTTATGACCCGGATACCACCTATCCCGAGTTCGATAACGATGAAGACCCGTGGCGCAAAGACGAGATCTATGGACCAGATCCAGAGGGCGACTATTACAAGCGATTTTCGGACATTTCTCTTGACGAGTTTCCCTGCCCGGAAATGGTAGCGACTGTCAAGAACAGCGGATTCTGGCACGGCCACATCGTTCTCAAGCACGAATGGACCAAAACCGACTGGAAGAGCCTTGAAGCCTCAGACATCGACTACTGTATCCCTTCGGATTGGCCGTCGGGAACCCCTTATCCTCCGTACACCTATCCCCTTTCCGTATGGATGGGTAACTATCTCAATTACATGTGGAGCGACCAGGGTTCGACGATGGTGCGGAAGATAGATATTGCCAAGCAGGTTCTTACGGAGTTGGTTGAGGCCACCTTCGGGGTCCGGTTTGGGATCTTGTCTTACAACGAAAACAAGGAGGGCGGGTCGATCCAATTCCCGGTGCAAGACATGACATCAGGCCCCACAGGAACAAGGCAACAGCTGATCGATATAATCAACGACCTGGAAACCCACTCCGGGACCCCTTTGGCGGAATCACAGTTTGAGGCTCACCGGTACTTTATGCCGAAGTCTTGGGCCAATGGGGGCCCCTTCTTCGATGTCGGCCCCTACAAGAACGCAGACACACCGATCCAGAACTGGTGCCAGAGGAACTACGTGGTTCATGTCACCGACGGCTCGGCCACCGAGGACACCGACTCGATCCTAAAGACCGAGATCGGGGATGTCGAGGGCGACGATAAAGAGGATTGGGATGACTGGGAAGTCGACGATGTTATCGATGACATCGCCCAGTACATGTATACCCACGACTATTCCGACCTTGAAGGGATGCAGAATGTGATTACCTATACGGTCGGTTTCAATATCGATTATCAGGCGCTCAAAGATGCGGCCCAGCAGGGGGGCGGGAAGTACTACTACTGTGAGGACACAAGGGATCTTGCCAATGCCTTTCATAGCATTATCGGGGAGATCATCCAGCGGGACACCTCGTACACGGCACCGGTCATTCCGGTCAACTACGTGGAGAAGACATCGAGCAAGAACGAGATCTTCCTTGCACTTTTCCGTCCGACCATGCAGAACTTCTGGCCCGGGAACATCAAGAAGTTCGGTATTGCGGCAGAAGACGACCCCTCGCATGGCGTTTCCAGGGGTGATCTTGTTGACCTTTTCGGCAATCCCGTTCTCGACCCTAGCCAGCAGATACTGGACACGGCAGTCTCTTTCTGGGGGCCTTGGGCCAGCGGGACGGACGGCAACAATGTGACCAAGGGAGGGGTCGGCGAGATCCTCCGGAACATGGATCTGGCAACCAGGAAGGTCTACACCTACATGGGCCAGAGTCTAGTGCTGAGCGATGCTTCCAACAGTTTCGACACGAGCAACAGCGCGAACCTGTCTCCCCAGAGGCTGGGTCTCCAGGCCGATGAGACCTTCAAGAGGGATCAGGTCATCAACTACGTGAGGGGGTATGATGTCTACGACGACGATCAGGATAACGCCACGACTGACACACGGGAATGGATCTTGGGTGCGTTCATTCATTCCCGGCCCCTGGTTGTCAGCTACGATGAGAATACGACGGTGATCTTTGCGGGCTCCAACGACGGCATGCTCCATGCCTTCTGGGACGGGGACCAGGCTGTCCATATGGGGGGCTCTGAGCTTTGGGGATACATCCCGCCGGTCCTTCTTCCTAGATTGAGACACCTGAGCGAAGACACCGAGGTGCCGGCCTTCTATGTGGACGGTTCTCCGGCCATCTATATCAACGATATCAACAACGACGGGAGGATCGTCAAGGCCGACGGCGACCAGGCGATTCTGATCTGCGGTCTGCGCCGAGGGGGGCGGTACTACTTCGCCCTGGACGTGACTGACCCTGAAAACCCCGAGATCCCCATAGGCTGGGCTGGCTGGGGCCTCTGGGAGAGTGACACGCTGTGGCCGTCGACCGGAATGATCGGCCCTGACATGACCACAGAGTGTGCCAACAAGGCTGCCGCCACCTATCCCTATTCTGAGATGGGCCAGACCTGGTCGAAGCCGATCATCGAGACGATCGACGACGGGGGAACCGAGAAGGCCGTGGCCTTTATCAGTGCGGGATACGATATCAACCAGGACACCGTGACACCTGGATTGGATCCGGCCCCTGCCGATACCATGGGCAGAGGGGTCTACGTTGTGGATATACTTACCGGGGCATACGTAAAGCGATGGACCAGAGCTGAGGACGCAAACATGACCCACTCCATTGCCAGTACGGTGACCGCGGTAGACACCACGGGGAGCGGTCTTGTAGATCGACTCTATGTTGGGGACACGGGGGGGAAGCTCTGGCGGTTTGACCTCCGGGGTTTGAATCCCAGCAGTTGGACAAGCAAGGTCATATTCAATTCCGATACGTCCGGAACGGACCACAGGAAGTTCTTTTATCCACCCGACGTAACCCAGGAGGATGGATACGAGATGCTTTTTATCGGGAGCGGCAACCGGGCTCATCCCCTGGGCAAGACAAACGTTGACTATCTGTTTGCCATCAAGGATCGGAATCCGACCGTGCCCCTGGAATGGGGTGATCTTGAGGACGTGACGGACGGGCTTCTGATGACGGGCACCGAGGCTGAGAAGCAGGCGATCCTGACCAATCTGGCCAATAAGGACGGGTGGTACATCATGCTGGAGAATACGGGTGAGAAGTGCCTGGCCCCGGCCCTGGTTTTTGGGGGGGGTTGCCTACTTCACGACCTTTGAGCCGGATGCAGATGTTCCCACGGATCCTTGCGAGGCGGTGGCGAGCCTCGGGACGGCCAGGCTTTACGCCCTGAATTACCTGAACGGCAACGCCGCCTACAACTTTGACCAGAGCAGCAGCATTATCGGGAAAACCGACCGTTCCATTGCCATCGGGACCTCGATCGCCTCTGGTGTGGTTATCGGCCTGATGAACGGGGTGCCCGTCGCAAAGGTCGGAGTCGACGGCACTGTGCCCTCCGTAATCGTTCATAAGACCTCCGGCCTCTATACTACCTACTGGCGGATCATCGACTGAGAAGGGGAAGAGGGCCTTTCTCTATCCCTTGGAGAAAAGGCCCTCTGGCTTCTGCGTCCCCGGGCCCTTGGACCAGAGGCGGCCGATTCCTTCGGGTTTTCCGGTTTCCGTTTTTTCTTCTTCCGTGGCCGTCCCCGTGATTGCGAGACGGAGAGCCGGTCCTGGATCTGTGAATCGATATGGCGGATGGAAAGGGGGCAAAATCCATGTCTCCCCGGGTTGGCCTAATCTTTTTTCCGAGACGGTGCCTCAATTTGTCATCGCTTCTTGAGTCCAAAAGAGCGATAATAGTGTTAAGTGATTGATATTGTAAGCCCAATTTACGTCTTTTCTGTTGGCATGCTTTGTGCTTTAAGTCTCTGGTCGTGTGAGAACCCTTATCGAGAAAGGAGAAGAGTACCGATGCCGTTTGCATGACTTTACCAAGGATTCTGCTGTCTTGAGTGACTTCGGGGGAGGAAGAACCACTCATTAGAAAGGAGAGTGAAAATGAAACGTCTCGTTTTGGTGGTTTCATGCTTCCTCGTTCTCGCCCTCGGAGGCAGCGGTTGGGCCGATGTCTGGTACGTAAAGCCCGACGGTTCCGACTTCAATGATGGACAGAGTTGGGCCACGGCGGTCCAGAGCGTCCAGAGCGCGATAAATCTGGCCGGTGAAGGAGACGAGGTCTGGATCGCAGCGGGTACATACCAGCTCCAAACCTATGTCTATGTCAGCAAGGCCGTGGCCATATACGGCGGATTCAACGGCACGGAAACCGAGCGAGAGCAAAGGGACTGGGCCAAGAATGTCACTACCCTCGATGGGAACCAAAAGACTCTTTGTTTCTACGTGACGGCCGATGCCACGATAGATGGATTGACCATCATCAATGGATACAGCCTATCCAACGGCGGCGGTATCCGGAACTACCGCTCCTCTCCCAGCATTTCCAACTGCACCTTCCACCAGAACAAGTCAGGGTACCACGGCGGAGGGATCGTAAACTACTACTACGCGTCTCCGACCATTACAAATTGTAGCTTCTATGGAAATGAAGCAAACTACGACGGCGGCGGGATCTACAATTTCATATGGTCCTCGCCGACGATAGTCAACTCGACTTTCCACGGTAATGCGGCCAATCGGTATGGCGGGGCGATGTACAACTACTATTACTCCTCCCCCACTGTTACCAACTGCACCTTCTTTGAAAATACTGCTGGTGCGAGCGGCGGTGGGATGTACAACGATGCCTATTCGTCCCCTGTAGTCACCAACACGATTCTCTGGGGAGACACAGCGCCGGCCGACGGTGAGATTCACGCCGGTGCTACAAGTTACCCGGACGTCGCCTATTCAGATATCCAGGGGGGGTACTCCGGCCTGGGCAACATCGATGCGGATCCTGGATTCCTTGACCCGGAAAACGGCGATTTCCATCTTGCAGCAGAATCGGTTTGCATAGATGTGGGGGACCCGGAGGCGCCGTCTCTTCCAGAGACGGACTTCGAAGGGGATCCTCGCATCGTCGGGGATATGCCCGACATGGGAGTGGATGAGTTTGTCCCGGTCCAGGAAGAGGGCGGTCTCGGGGCCTATGTCCTCTATGGCGATGAGATGGTCAGGCTACGGGGGATCGCGGACTCCAAGGGAAACGTCGGTTCGAATCAAAAAATCACGATCACGCGGGGATGCTCCGGTATACTCGAAGGGGACCTCACGGCTTTGGACAAGATCAGGGTCATGGGTTCGATTACCATTGACGGGGACGTCCTCACCAATGATGAGGTCCGTGTATACAAGCACGCGAAACTGAATGTGACAGGGACCGTGACAGAGGGTGAAGAGGCAGGTCTTTCGGCGATCGACCTGCCGGAACTCGACTTCAGCGCCGGTGGAGAGAACATAAGGGTCAAGAGAAACCACACCCTGAACCTGCCCGAGGGGTCTTACGGGACCGTAAGGGTGAAGCGGGGAGCCACTCTCCGCCTCTCGAGCGGTGTCTACAACATGCGCAGGCTCTATCTCTATCGGGGCGCCACTCTGTCGGTCGATCTTTCAGGCGGCCCTGTCACCATAAACGTAGTAAAGAGGCTGCGGATCGGCATGCGGGCCAGGGTCAACATCGAATCAGGCTCGACAAGAGACGTGACCTTCAACGTGCTCGGCAGCACAGGAAGATGTAGAAGGGATAGAATCAGAATCGCCCCCTTTGCAGAGTTCAGGGGCACGCTCGTGGCGCCGCGTTCCAGAGTGAGGCTTGGTTTTCGGAGCGAACTCGAGGGTGCGGTCTATGCCAAGAGGATCTATGTAAGCTGGAGGGCGCGTTTCAACCCCCATGCCGACTAGGGCTCATAGCCCCCTATTCCGGCCTGGTTTGAATCGGCAAAGGCGGTGTCAGTAGTGAATGACGCCGCCTTTGTTTGTGGTGGGGAGTTTTTGCGTTTCTTTGAAAGATTGTCATAACCCCGCGGACCGGGATTTTTGCAGGACGAGCAGGTCCACCTGCTGGCCTTGCTGCCTTGTGATAAAAGCAACTATGAAAACACCTACTTATCCATATCGTTCGACTGCGTTCCCCAGGCCCTTTTTCCAGGGTCTTGGAACGGGAATTGCAACATAAGTTCATGGAATCGTGCGGCAATCTTGTTTTGAACGCATCATCTTCTCGTAAGAGTGCCCGAAGGCGGGAGGGGCCTGGACGCATGGTTTTTTGCCGGGGCTGCCCACAGAGATACCGGTTGGCGTGCCTCGACTCCGCCAGATATAGAGGTCAGATACCGATGGATACAGGGAAGAAGACCTTGAAGCCCGTTTGCATTCGTACCATTTCCCCTGGACGGCCGGTCTCGGGCGGCCGGAGGTGGGCCGTACGGATCCTTGTGGCCCTGATTACGGCTGGTATCTTGTTCGGATTTGCCTCTCGTACTCACGGCGCGTGCACCTTTTCCAAGTACAAGAAGATCACCATCCAGGCCTCCAAGGTCGACGCGGACCTGAGCTATTTCCCCGTGATGATAAAGCTCACGGGCACGGACTTCACGGACCTGGAGGGAGACGTCACAGACCCTGACGGGGATGATATCGTCTTCCGCGCATCGAACATGAAAACCCCCCTTCCCCACGAGATCGAGGTCTATGACGAGACGAACAACATCCTGGTGGCGTGGGTGAAAGTGACCAGTCTCTCTTCGACCAGCAACACGGATATCTACATGTTTTACGGGAACAGCTGCATCACCAGTCCCACAGAGCTTCCAGGGGACGTCTGGAACTGCGACCCCTCCAATGCCAACGACGACTATGTCAGCGTTTGGCATCTGAATGATACACCAACCGGGAGTTCCAATGACATACAAGACAGTACCTCGAACTCGAATGACGAGACGTCGGGCAACATGGACAGCTCTAACCAGGTGTCTGGGAAAATCGATGGCAGCTTAGATTTCAATGGTAGTGATGAGTATGCGTATGATAGTGATACTGGTAGTGGTTCACAGACTCCCAGCACTGCAATCACGGTTTCCCTTTGGATTAAACCCGATGCGATCAAGGCGGGCTATCCTTTCGGCACGGGGTTGAATTCGGGTAATAATCAAGGGGTGGATGTTGCTACCACCAGTGGTGGTGTCATGATGTTTGAAATAGGTAATGGAAGTACCTTTCAGACGTTGGATTCCTCGGGGAGCTATTCGACTTCCTGGATCTATGTCGTCGTCACCTGGGACGGATCAACGATGAAGATATACCTTGACGGGTCACAGGATTCCAATACCGCTTCTCTTTCTGGTTCAATCAGTTATGATCAGTGGGAGGGAACATCTATCGGGAGAGGCTGGAATAATGGAGGGCATTTTGACGGTACTATCGACGAACTCCGTATTTCCGACAGCGCCCGGTCAGCCGACTGGATCTCGACCGAGTACAACAACCAGTCTGATCCTTCGACCTTCTACACGGTGGGATCTGAGCAGAGCGCGACCACCTCGGTCGACCTCGTCTCCTTCAAGGCCACGGGCCATGAGGGCTCGGTACGGATCGAGTGGGAGACGGCCGGGGAAAGCGAGAACTTCGGGTTTGACCTCTACCGGGCATCGAGCCGGGGAGGACCGTACGTGAGGCTCACCGAGGCGCTCATTCCCGGTGCGATCTTCTCGGTTGCAGAGAATACCTATACATATGAGGACACCGACGTCACCCCCGGCACCCTCTACTTTTACAGGCTCGAGGACGTCGACGTCCGTGGAGGGAGGACCGTCCACGGCCCGATCTGCGTGGACTGGGACGGGGACGCGATGGCCGATGACTGGGAGCTTGCCCACGGCCTGGATCCCGGTTTCGATGATTCTGGGCTCGATCCGGATTTTGACGGCCTCACAAGCCTCGACGAATACGAGCGCGGGACAGACCCTTTCAACCCCGACACCGACGGTGACGGCGTCCCCGACGGAGAGGAGGGAGGGAGGCAAAGCCGGGCTCGAGACTCGGACACCAGGGCCCTTTCCCCAGGGGTTCGGGTTATCTCATCTGGCCCGACCGGCATCACGGTGGAGCTTCTGACAGAGGGCTTTGACGCGGAGGCTGCCGAGGGAGGGGGCGAGCTCTTTTCGCGGCTTCGGATCCCAGGGTACATCCACGGGCTAACCCAGGAAGCTGGCAAGCCCGAGCTTCCCGTAAAGGGGGTTCTCCTCGACCTTCCCGAAGGGGTGAAGGCGAAGATCGAGGTGGCAGAGACAGAGGCCGAGACCCACCGGGGCTACTGGGTCTATCCTGTTCCAGAGAGGAGGGTGGAGGAGGCAGGGGGTCTGAAGCATGTGGCCGAGATCTTTACCATCGATGAGGCGGCGTATGCAACAGATGCCCCTTATCCCAAGACGGCGGCGAGGCTCGGAGAGATCTACACGGTCCGGGACCAGAGAAAGCTCCAGGTCCTCTTCTATCCCCTTGCCTTCAATCCTGCAACCAGGGAGCTCACCCTTTACAAGCGGATCCGGGTGCGGATCGATTTCGAGGAGGCGGGGAAGGCCCTTCTCGCGGGGGCTGAGACCGGGCCCTCGGGCCCGGCGGTCGGCTCCTGGAGCCCGCCTTCGGAAGGCTCGGCCTACAAGGTACTCCTGTCCCAGGAGGGGATCTACCGGGTTACCAGGGACTTCCTTCTGGACAACGGGATCGACCCCGACCCGATCGTCCTGAGTCGGGTCCGGCTCTACCATCTCGGAGAAGAGGTCCCCCTTCATGTTCTCGATGAGGGTGTACCCGGCCGGTTCGACGACGGAGACTTCATCGAGTTTTATGGAAGGCCTGTTGACGGAAAGTACGCCAAGTATACCACCCAGAACGTATACTGGCTCACCACTGATGGAGGTTCCGGTGACCCAAAGCGGATGCTCGCCGTGGATGGGACGCCTGGAGCTGCTTTGGTCCCGGACACGTACACGTACACGGTCCGTTTCGAGGAAGACCGCTGGTACTGGCGGCTTGCCCCCGGGTCCGACAGCCTCGATCGCTGGTTTTTCTACGACGCCGTCCTGGGCGACGGACTCAAGGGAGGCGGGAACCCGGTGGACTTCACCCTTCCGGTTCCGGATCCGGAAGGACCGGGGACGCTCACCCTCTCCATGATCGGAACCTACGATACGGATCATCGGGTGAGGGTTTCTATCAACGGGTCGGTTGAGACCTTTACCTGGAGCGGCATCGCTTTCTATGAGGGAACGATCAGCAACGTCGGCCTTCTTGACGGGGACAACACAGTTACTATCGAGTGTCTGAGCGGAGAGGACGCTCTCCGGGTCGACTGGTTCGAGGTGACATATCCGAGGAGTTTCGCGGCAACCGGGGACGAGCTCCTCTTCTCCCATGAGGCAGGGTACCGCTATCAGGTTTCGGGCTTCGCAAGCAGTGATGTGTCCGTGTTTGACGTCACATCGCCTTCCGATGTCTGCCGGGTCACAGGCTCTGTGGTCTCGGGTGGTGGTCCCTACACGGTCGAGTTTGAGCCCGATACGGCCATGACCGGAGACCGGACCTATCTGGTCGTCTCTTCGGGCGCCGTGAAGACCCCTTCAGGGATCTCGGAGGACACGCCGTCCACCCTGTCTGACGGACCGGCACAAGGGGCCGACTACATTATCATCACCTCCAAGGGTGTCGGCCTGGACGACAATGGAGAACCATACGGGTGGCTTACGGATCTTGTGTCTTTGCGCCAGAGCCAGGGCCTAAGGGCAAAGGTCGTCGATCTTGAAGACGTTTACGATGAGTTCAGTTATGGGATTGCCACCCCGCAGGCGATCAAGGATTTCTTGACCCATGCCTACCGGAGCTGGACAAGGCCCGCTCCTCGATACGTCCTTCTTCTCGGGGACGGCACCTACGACTACAAGAACAACTGGGGGTGGTTCCTGCAGGACCCGACCCCCTACGTCCCCACCTATCTCACCTTCACCGAGTACGGAGGGGAGGTGGCCACCGACGACTGGTTCGCCGAGGTCAGCGGCGATGATGCCGTCCCCGATATCTGTATCGGCAGGCTCCCTGTGGCAAGCGCCGAGGAAGGGGAACTCGTGGTGAACAAGGTCATCGCTTACGAAGAGGCGGCAAATACAAAGACCTGGGAGAGGAACGTGCTTCTCGTGGCTGATGACCAGACCGAGACCTATGAGAGCATCTTTGAGACCATGAATGACGATGTGGCTGCCCTGATGCCCCGGGGTTTGAATCCGCCCTTGAAGGCGTATCTGGGGGATTATGTCTCTCCAGGAGCGCTGAATGACGCCATCATCGGTGAGATAACCGGGGGCACCCTGGTTGTGAACTACAGCGGCCACGCAGGCCGGCAGCAGTGGGCTGGCGAGAATATCTTCGACAACGGGGACGCAGACGGTCTCGGCAACAATGGAAAGTTCCCCTTCTTTGTCAGCATGAGCTGCGAGGCCGGCGACTTTGTCTACCCGGAAGTCTGGCAGTCGCCTTCCCTGGTGGAGGCCGTCTTGCGGCCGGGCGACAGGGGAGCGGTGGCTGCCCTCATGCCCACAGGCAGGACCACGACCGAGGGCCAGCGGATCCTCGATCGCGCTCTCTTTGATGCCGTCTTCAGGACCGACGTCCGCGCCCTGGGCCAGGCAGTCGCCTCGGCCAAACAGGCTCTCCTTGCCAATGGCTCCCAGTACGAGGATGTTTCAGAGACATTTCTCCTCTTTGGCGATCCCGCAACAAACCTTAAGCTCCCCTTACCCAGAAGGCCGGCCGGGCTTTCGGCCCGGAGTGTGTCCGGGGGGATCCAAGTTAGCTGGAGTGCAGCCAAAGACTGCGACGGCCAGGACGTAAAGGGCTACAACCTCTACCGTAGTCTCGGCCCGGGAGGACCTTACACCAAAATCAACGACTCTCTCCTTGCAGGAGAGGAGTTTACAGACGTGACCCTGGAAGGGGGAACAAGAGCCTACTATGTGGTAACATCCGTCGACACCGCCGGCGACGAGAGTGTCCGATCAGTGGAGGTCAGCGCCGCGGCGGGAACCGGGACGGTGAACCTTTCGTCTTCATCAGGAAGCAGTGGCGGGTGCTTCATCACCGCCGTAACCGGAGGGCATTCTCCCTGAAAAGGGCGGCTCTGCCTGGGATTGAGTCCGGTCGGCCTTTGGTTTCTCGTCGTTCTGAAGACTCCTACTTGTCACCCTGAACGAAGTAAACGGTTCGGCTGTAGAGATACGGTTCTGGTTGAGATTCTTCGTCGCCTGAGGCTCGTCAGGATGACAGGGAGGAGGGACCATCCCACCCTGTCTCCGAATCGTCACTCCGAACACCCCCGCTTGTCACCATGATTACTTTCCCTGTAACTCTGAGTCCCATGCCCGGGCGGGGTGAAGAATGACAGGGCAGGAGGGCGGGGCTCAGAATGACAAGATCGGGGAGGCGGGGTTCGGAATGACAAGAACGGGAATCGGGGCTGAGAATGGCGAGATTGGGAATGGGGGGCTGAGAATAACAAAAGAGGACGGTTGGCCCTACCCTGTCAGCGGATTCAGATGGTCTGAGTCGTGGGGGCAGGCAAGCCCTGCAAATCCCGAGCAATGGCCGATACCCGAGCGAAATCTCCTGGTACGGTTATTGCACTCCCTACCCCTGCAGAGTTCGCCCTGGACCGGGGAGAGTGTGGTGGAGAGGATGCAGTATGGATGACCTGGAAAAGCGTTACAAAAGGAATGAGGATTTCGTCTTCAGGAAGATAAACGATGAGGCCATCCTGGTACCCATCAGGCACAAAGTGGGAGACATGGAGTGCATCTACACCCTGAACGAGACAGGGGCCTTTGTGTGGGAGAACCTCGATGGTGAAAGGCCATTGCTTGATATCAGGAACATGATTCTGGAAGAGTTCGAGGTGTCACCCGAAGAAACAGAGCGTGATTTGTGTGAATTCCTGGGGCAGTTGAAGGAGATAGATGCTGTCTCTGAAAGGGCCCGGCGCGGTCACGGCTGACTATGGTCAGGTTTCCTGGCGTGGGCGCTTCGGAGTTTGGCTTTACTGTTGCCGACAAGAACATCTGGCAAGAAGCCGGTCGTGAAAGATTCATGCATTCGTGAAATCAATATCGAGGATTTTGCCTCCAGTCTGGTCCAAAAGAATGGCGGCAGGAGAACACCCCTGTCCGGGACTCTGGAACCGACCTTTCGGTGCAACAACCGGTGCGTCCACTGCTACGTCAACAAGGACATCGATGACAACAAGGAGAGGGAGAGGGAACTGGCGTACACAGAGATCACCCGTATCCTGGATGATCTTGCAGAAGCAGGCTGCCTGTCACTGCTCCTGACAGGAGGAGAGCCCCTGGTCAGGGAAGATTTTGCGGACATCTATCTGTATGCCAAGAAGAAGGGGTTTCTGATTACCGTATTCACCAACGGGACTCTGATAACCCCCCGTGTGGCCGACCTCTTCAAAGAATTCCCTCCCCGATCGATAGAGATCACCGTGTATGGGGCGACGGAGAGAACCTACGAGAATGTGACTCGGTCTCCGGGTTCCTACAGCAGGTGCATGAAGGGGATTGATCTTCTGTTGGGGCGGAATCTTCCGCTCAAGCTCAAGACCGTGATCACCACACTGAACAGCCACGAGTTTGCGGACATAAAGAGATTCGTGGAAGAACTCGGGCTCGAGTTTCGGTTCGACGCCCTCATCAACGGGAGGATAGACGGGTCAAGGGACATGGCCCCGCTGAGAATACCCCCGCGTGAAGTTGTGCAACTGGACCTGAGCGACCCCGCAAGAGGTCCCGAGTTTGTCCGCCTCTACCAGAGAACCCGGGAGATGGAAGTAAATCCGAAACGGCTGTTCCGGTGTGGTGCGGGCATGAACAGCTTCCACATCGATCCCTATGGGCACCTCATGATCTGCAATATGGTCAGAACTCCATGGTATGATCTCGGGCAGGGGTCTTTCGGGGAGGGCTGGAACGAGTTTTTGCCCCGCCTCAGGCAGAAGAGGTTCGTGGGGGAGAGCAAATGCCAGCATTGCCGCCTCATTTCCTTTTGTGACCAGTGCCCCGGATGGTCACAGCTCGAACACGGAGATCTGGAGACCCCTGTCGAGTATCTGTGCCGGGTCACCCACCTGAGGGCAGAGGCCTATGGAATCGGAAGAGCTGCCTCTACGGTTGAGGGGCAGGATCTCATTGGGTTTTCGGATTCCCACTGGCTGCTCAGTGGGAGTAATAGGTTGTCCGAGCCGGGATTCTTCGCCCCGCCTTGGCGTAGCTCAGAATGACAGGGTAGGGAGAGGGGACATGGAATGACAGGAGCTGGAGGAGATGGGAGTGAGGGAAAGAAGGGGAGAGATCGATGGAGAAGAGAGAGAAGAAGAAGTACGAGAAGCCCGAGGTTACAAGAGTGGCCCTGGATCCCAGTACCGCCGTTCTGGGCGTCAGCTGCAAGAGCACAGGCGTAGCATTCGGTCCTGCGGTTCCTACTGATTGCGGGGGCGGGTCACCCTGTTCCGCCCTTGGGTCCTGAATCCTACAGGCGGGCTGTCGCCCGGAATTCAAACGTTCCGGTGTGGGATCGATGTCAAGAACCTGCCGACTCAGAATCGCCGGTATCTCTGTCTCAATCGAAGGGGAAAGTCAGCAGGCCATCTGGGACCTCCCTTCAACCTATCGCTCCTTCGTTTTGCTTGGGGAGGGATCTTGTCCTGCTCGTGAAGAGGCCGACATCACCCTTCGACTGTATCGAAAAAGGCCGCTCTTTTCTCTCGGAGAAAAGGTTTTTGACTGTCCCCCCATGTGGACGCTCTACCGCAGGAATGGGGTGCCGGTCATAAGGATCTTTGACAACCCCATGTTTCCAGGTCTCGAAAGAACCCTTGCCCTCTGGTCCGATGAGAGGGCAGGCCTCTATTTCAGTGCACCCTGTCCGACCGACACCGACCCTTTTCACGGCCCGACCATAGAGCTGTTGGTGGCGAACAGCCTCGCCCACGGTAGGGGGCTGATCATTCATGCCTGCGGCGTTGTCATACGCGGGAAAGGGCTTCTCTTTGTTGGGCAATCAGGTGCCGGAAAGACTACCTTGGGCCGGTTGTGGAAGGAGAGAGGAGGAGCGGAAATACTGAGCGACGATCGCATCATCCTTCGTAAGAGAGCAGGACAGTTCTGGATCTACGGCACCCCCTGGCACGGGGATGCCAGATTCGCGTCTCCCAGAGGGGTGAGGTTGGCAGGAATCTTCCTGTTGAGGCAGGCAAGGGAGAATGCGATCACGGAGGTGGACGGGATCGATCCTGTCTCGAGACTTCTCACGTGCGCATTTCCCACCTACTGGGATCCCAGTGGGATGGCCTTCACCCTTGAGATCCTCGCCGATGTTACCGCCAGTGTCCCATGCCATGGGCTCCTGTTCAGACCGGACAAGGGAGCCACGGATCTTGTGGAGCGTATCCTCACATGAAGCCCAACTACCGGACCCTGCCGCCGAGTCTGAATGATAGGGTGTTCTGGTCGGTCGCTCTGGCATTGTTGAAAGATGGGAACCGGGTGAGGTTCAGAGCCCCGGGAAAGAGCATGTCCCCATTCATACGGAATGGCCAAACCGTCACCGTTGTCCCTTGCTGTCAGAAAGACTTGAAATTCGGGGATATCATCCTCTACTCCACCGCTCCCGATCCGGTGGCATCCCACAAACGGTTGCACCGCCTCATGAGGAAAGACGCCGTCAATGGGAAATCGGTGCTTTTCACCAAGGGGGACGCCCTGGTCTGCTTGGACGGCCCAATTCGCCCCGAACAGGTTCTGGGAAAGGTCACGGCCATCAAGAAAGGAAGCTGGACCCTGGACTTGAATCGGCCCTGGGGAGAGGTGATCAATCTGGTCTTTGCACTCTTTCAGCGCTGGGCCGTGTCGAGATGGATGATCTACCTCGGCCGGAGAGGGGTGAGATCATTGGTTGGAGGGTCTCGTCTATTTCGTCTATTTGGTCTGGCTCGTCCATGGGGGCGGGCAGAGAACCGAGGATGTCAAAACAGCACTCTCCAGTAAGCCCTTGTCAGGCCACCAATGCTTCCGATGGCAGGGTTGAAAATGCCGCCGCGGATTCCCACATAGGCCGAAGCCTCTCCCTGGATGAGGGCGACTACCATTCCGGAAGGAATGGATGCGCCAATGACCATGGATCTGTCACTCCTCCCAAGAATGCCGCCGGAGACGTCGTAGTCGAAAACAGCCTCTCCGGTGCGGTAGTTAAGGGCGTAAAGCATGGCCGTGCCCTCTTGGGTGGTGCAGGGATCGTCGATGTCTGTGGGGACGTAGGTGGTAAGGTAGGTGACGCCGCCGAAGACCACCGCAGGGGAGAGTACCTTTTCCCCGAGGTTGTCCAAGAGCGAGATGTACCATCCGTTTCCATTGAGGATCCGGTTCCTGAGGTTGTTCTTGTCGCCCGTGAAGGTCGGGTCCTGGAGAAAGTCCATGGTCACATCCTCCAGATCCCCTTCACCCAGAGGCTCGCCCGGATTCCTATCCTTGACCGCATAGATCCGGTTGATGACCGTTTTCCTTCTCGGATGGGCCCGGTCACCCGTGCCGAAAAAGACCATTTCGTATCCCACCTCCAGGGTGACATCCGGCGGGTAGAAGATCTTTCTCAGGGGTTCTCCGGGCATGGCCGACTCGTTGGCATCGAACAGGATCTTTGCCGTCCAATCGGCCGGGTCCAAGCTTCTGATGTCCATTCGCCACAGCCTTCCCCCCGTGTCTCCCACGTAGAGGCGGTCGACGAGCCCGTTGCCCGTGGTGTCGATCGCCGCGATCTCACCGGGAATCGACCATTCCATGGCCGCGTCCGTGTATGTGCAAATGGGACTTCCCGTGAAGATGTCGACCACATAGACCGCCCTGCCCATGGAATCTGGGCCAGGGGTGGTCTGGTCCTGGTTGGGATCGTATCCGCCGCCGATAAAGGCCACGTCTTTCACCCCGGCCTGCGTGCCGATTCTTCCAAGGACGGGGGTGGACCAGCTCTGTCCCATTTCGGCATAGGGGTAGGTGGCACTTGCTTCAACGGTCGACTCTGTGGTCATGTCGGGGCCGATCATGCCCGTTGCGTGCCAGGTCCCGCTCTCCCACACGCCCCAGTCGGCCCAGCCCTCGGGGATTTCAGGGTTCAGGGGATTGGTCACATCCAGGGCGAAGTAGTATCTCCCCCCTCGTCTCAGTCCGCACAAGAGGATAGCCTGGTCGCCCTGGCTCCCGTCGATGACTCCGTCCTGGTTGACGTCATTGCGATAGACCCTGGGTGAGCCGTCCACAAAATAGAGGAGGTCCTTCCCTGACAACCCCTGGAGCTTGGAGAGAAGAGTCGGCGGGATGTAGGCCCAGAGCTCCTCGCCGTTGCCGTCGTCAAAGGCGTGGAGCATGCCGTCGTTGGCTCCTGCATAGATCACGGTGCGGTCTTGGTAGTGGACCACCTCGGGCCGTGAGTGGAGAAAGGCGCCGAGGATCCAGGGCCGCTTCTCGGTCGTATCGAGATCCTGATCCTCGTCATAGGCGTCGAGACCGTGGATGAAATCGATGACCTTGTCCCTGTCGTCGTCGTCTGCGGCCCCGAGTTTCTGCCGGGTCAGCCAGGGGTTCGTTTTTGTAAAAGCGTTACTTGGGTGATTTATCGGTTTACTGTCCTTGTCGAGAAAGGTATAGATGTTTCTGTCCGAAGCCCGATCGAGAAGCACCTTTCCGACCCCTCCTGACTCGGTCTCTCCCCCGTCTGCGGCTGATCCCCAACTGGAGACGGCCGTGTCGAGAATATAGCCCGAGTCGTTTGTTGCGCGGTCCCCGTTCATGTCCAGGATGTCGCCCCTTTCGATTGAGTGGGTGGCGTCGTCTGCAGTGGCGATCCAGAACTTCTTGATGTTTCCTTTCCAGAAGGCGGACCTGCTAGGTTTGAAAAGGGCAAGGTAGATATTATCGCCGCTTGAGGTCTTCTCCATGCTGCTGATGGGAACCACGGGTGCCGTATAGGACATGGAGACCTCGAGAATCTTCTGAATGGCGCTCGTGAAGGCTTCGGAGAGCTCCTGGGCGTTGTCTGCCGTGTAGTACTGCCCTCCACCGTTTGCGGCTGTGTCCTCGAGGAGCTGGTTCGAAATGGTAAAACCGATGGTGTGGGTCGTCACGTTCTGCATGCCCTGGATGTCCGGCTGGGCATCGTTCCGATAGATGTAGTAGGC
>JAFDHF010000063.1 GCA_019308905.1 Deltaproteobacteria bacterium | reverse complement strand
GCTGGACTCAAGCCTACCCCCAAGATGGGATATAGGGATTGTTCGATATATAGAACAAATTCGGAAGTATGCTTCTTATAATGTATCCTCTGTCGTTTGTCAAGAGCCGGATTTGTGAAAAAGGGGCCGTAAAAGAGCTATTTCGGCCTTTTTGATCGAATCTTTCCTGAAAATGGAAAATATCTCTTGTCTTGTCCGCCCCGCTCTTGGAGTCTGCGGAACAACGCTGAATTCGGTTCGTTTTATCGAAACCGGCCCGTGGTGGGGGGAGACAACGAACCTCCTGCACGTCGCGTGAGGGGCCGTCTGACGACATTGGCCTGTTAGGTGGCACAGAGATTGCGTCGACCTTCCGGGAGTCGCCACGGCCGGTGCTCTTTGGAGGAGGAGACTCCGCGAACCGACTCCCGTGGGCCTTCCCAAAAAGAGACTTCCAAAAACCGCACCGGAGTGCTATAGATCGTTTATCAACCCCAGAAAGGGAGGCAGACATGAGAAACCCGAAATCCGAGAGAATCGTGTTTTCACTCGTGCTACTTGCCGCTTTGGTCCTCCTGCAGCATTGCGCCTCCACACCCAAGGTCGAACGGAAAGAGGTTGAAACCACAATAGATCTCAGCGGGCGCTGGAACGACGTGGATTCGAGGATGGTTTCAGAGGAGATGATACGGGACTGCCTCGACCATCCCTGGGTGGAGAGGTTCAAGGAAAAGCACGCGGGAAAGATCCCCACAGTAGTTGTGGGCCTGGTAAGGAACCGGAGCCACGAGCATATCAATGTCCAGACCTTTGTCAAGGACCTGGAAAGGGCCCTGATCAACTCGGGTGAGGTCCGCTTCGTGGCCTCAAGTGACGAGAGGAGACAGATCCGAGAGGAGAGGCTCGACATGGCAAGACACGCCTCGGACGAAACCATGAAGCCCCCTGGGGAAGAGGTCGGCGCGGATTTCATGTTGATAGGGACGATAAACACCATCAGAGACGAGGTCAAGGGAAAGGCCGTGATGTTCTATCAGGTCAACCTGGAACTCATCGACATGTCCAACAATATCAAGGCCTGGATTGGAGAAAAGAAGATCAAGAAACTCATCAAGAGACCCAAAATGAGGCTCTAGAACCAACCCCGAAGCCGGCCATGAAAGACCTGAAAAAGAGGTGTGCCTTCCTATCGTCTCTCCTCCTGCCGGGAATTCTCGTTTTCTCCTGTGCTCAACCGTTCAGGCATTACTCGCAGATCCAAAATTATCTGGTTCAGGCAGATTACCCTTCGGCTCTAAGGCTGATCAGAGAAAACAGCAAGGCATACACCGGGCCGGACTCCGCACTCTACTACCTGGACGGGGGCATACTCGCTCACTATGCCGGGAACTATCAAGAGAGCAACCGGTTCCTGGCCCGTGCCGAATCCATCATGAACGAGCTATACACCAGATCTCTTTCCAGAGAGACAGCCTCCTTTCTCATCAACGATCGGACCATTCCTTACAGGGGGGAAGACTTCGAGAATGCCCTCGTCAATCTCTTTATGGCCTTGAACTATGCCGAGTTGGGTCTGTGGGAGGACGCCCTGGTGGAGGCCAGGAAGGTGGACAGTAAGTTGAGCGCTATCAATGGTCAATACGGAGTGGAGCGGAGAAGCGCCTACAAAGAGGACGCATTCATTCGTTTCCTCATGGGGGTCCTCTATGAAGCAGGTGGAGAGAAGAACGACGCCTTCATCTCCTACCGGAAAGCCGAGGAGATCTACAGGACCGACTACCTTGTAAACTACGGCATACCAGCGCCACCCGTCTTGATTGAGAACCTGCTCAGGACGGCAAGGGCCTTGGATTTCCATGAAGAGGCAGCAAAGATTCAGGAGCAATACGACTGCACAGACACCGGGATCCAGGGAGAAGAGGACAAGACGGCCGAGGTCTATTTTGTCCATTACAATGGACAGGGGCCGGAGAAGGTGGAGCAGCACTGGTTTGTTCCCATGTCGGATGGATATGTGATCAAGATCGCCTATCCCAGGTTTGAAAGGAGGCCCCGGACGATTTCCCGTGCCGAGATAGACCTGATAAACCCGGCTTCGGAGAGCTCTTTTCGATTCCCTACGGTCCTCGTGGAAGATATCGGTGCAATCGCGGTGAAGAACCTGGAAAACAGGATCGCCGGGATCAGGGCCAAGGCCATCGCCAGGGCAACCGCCAAGTACCTGGCAACCATGGCGGCCGTACGGTCGGCCGAAAAGAGAGACAACGAGTCCCTGGCCCTGCTGGTCCAAGTCGTCGGCAACATGGCCGGCATCATCACGGAGCATGCAGACCTTCGCCACTGGAGGCTCCTCCCCGCAGAAATCCGGATCGGCAGGGCTCGGGTTCCCCCCGGACAATACCGGGGGGAGATCGGATTTGTCGATGCAGAGGGCCACGTGGTCTTCTCAAGAGCCGTCGAATCCTTCACCATCAAGGAGGGGGAAAAACGCTTCTTCACCTGTGCATCACTCCTTTGAGGTCACCCGAGCAGAGTGGCCCGGGGTAAAGCCATGATGAGACCGCCGGAACTACGACTCTTTGCTCTCTCGGTTGTCTGTCTGATCGGGGCCGGATGTGCATCCCCGCGGCCGGAGGTTCACGTCCAGGAGATCCGCGGGAAAGCGGACCTGGCCTTCCGTGAGCTGGAGATGGAAGAAAAACCCTCTCAGTCCCCTGCAGGACGGTCGAGAAGAGACGAGCGAAGACCATCCCATGACAGAATCGTACCAGAGACCACCGCACCCTTGGCTGAGGGAGGGAGGCCGGACTGGGTGGACGGCAGGAGCGCGAGATACCCAGAGTGGAGATATCTCACTGGGGTTGGCTACGGTTCGGATCGCCGTTCCGCAGAGGAGAACGCCCGCGCCGAGATCGCCAAGGTGTTCTCCAGCAGGATACTCTCCCAGACCAGGATCTACGAGGAGTATCTGGAGACCACATCCATGGGCAAGTCTGCCCAGACCGGATCCATCGACATCGAGCAGATCACCACGATCTCGACCGAGAGGGTGCTTTCGGGTGTGAGGATCGCAGAGGTCTACCTTGAGGGAGGGCCTGATCCAATCTATTACGCCCTTGCCTTGCTCGACAGGGATCAATCGGCTACAATCCTCAGACGGAGAATTAGAGAGCTGGATCGATCGATCGAGGGCCTTTTGGCCGAGGCGGCGGACCAGGAGGACGTCCTGGCCAGGATCAGATATCTCAGCCGTTCTGTCCGGAAGTATCTCCTCAGGGAGGCATGCAACGGGGAACTCCGAATCGTCACTCCCTCTGGAAAGGGCATCCCCCCACCTTTCGGTTTTCGTGAAATCAGGAACCAGCTTGAAACCGCACTCTCAAGGGATTTTTCGGTCGGCCTCGTGATCACGGGCAGCCATGCCGACCGGATCAAAGAGGCCCTTGTTCAGGCTCTCAATGAGCGGGGAATCGCCGTCTCTTGTGACCTCGCCAAGGCCCGGGTCCTTGTGAAAGGGACCATAGAGATCACTCCCCTGGAGCGGCAGGCATCGGAATGGAATTACGTACGATGGCGAATCCATTTGGATCTGCTGGATCAGAGGGAAGGAACCGTGTTCGGAAGCCTCAACGAAACGGGAAGGGAGGCCCACCTGAGTTTCCCCCAGGCCGAGGACCGGGCGGTTCGCAGGATACAGAAGAGGCTGGTCATGGATACGGCGGGCAAGGTGAAGGAGTATATTCTTCCACCTTGACCTCCAAACGATGGTACGGGATTTGCGTAATACCAAAGGTCGAAACAACCGTGAAGGATGATGAGGATAGTGAAGATGAGGAACCGACGAAGGATACCAGGGGCAGTCTTTTTCATGCCGGTACTTATAGCAGGATTCGTCCTGCTGGGCCACTCCGCCTCCGCCCTGACTGCTGGGGCGATTTACCGGAAGGCGAGCCCCGGGGTAGTTTTTATCGTCGCCTTCCAAGACTCGCAGGCAGGACGGGCCGGTACAGGATCGATAATCCGGGAGGACGGCTTGGTGATCACCAGTGCCCATATCCTGGTCCCTCGGAACTCCTCTGCACCTGCGTCCAAGATCTCGGTCTTCTTGAAACCCAGGCAGATTACCGGAAACTACAAGCGGGACCTTTCCAGGGGATACCGGGGAAGGGTCTTGGCCTACGATCTCCCCCTCGATCTGGCTCTGGTCAGGATCATAGGGGTGGAGGAACCCCTTGTAGCGCTCCGGTTCGGCGATTCCGACAGGGTATCCATAGGCGACCAGGCTTACGCCATCGGCCATCCCGAACAGGGAGGGCTCTGGAGCCTGACCACCGGGGTGATCAGCGCCCGGATAGACGGCTTCGGCGGGATTGCGGGGAAGAATCTGTTCCAGACAGAGGCGAGCATCAACCGGGGTAACTCGGGCGGCCCCTTACTCGACCGGGAGGGGAGGATAATAGGAGTCAATTCCATGATCGCCCGGCAGGCCGCCGACGGCACGGTCATCACGGACGTCAATTTCTCCATCAGATCGAAGGTGGTTCTTGGATGGCTCGACCGCTTGGGCTATCCTGTCGCCGCGGCAGCACCGACCCGATCTTCCGAGGAACAGGGAGAGACCTCGTCCGTTCCCCATCGTGACGGGGAAGCATCCGAACAACCCTCGGGCCCCAGGAGTCGGGAGAAGCCCCCGTGCAAAGCCGAAGGGGAAACGAAGAATGCCTCTGAGAGAGGAGAGATCCTCACAAGGAAAAACCCCTATGTCATGGAGGAATTGGTTGCAGGCATGGAGGAGATGGAGACCATGATGGAGGAGATGCACCAAAAGATCCAAGACTTCAAGAAGAGGAGGTATCCATGAAAGCAAAAGCGTGGCAGGCACTGTGCATCGGGACGGTCATCGGGGCCCTCTTTCTCGCGGGATGCGCCACGAGAAAGCCGGCTCCATCGACCAAAGGCAGGCCCGCATGGGTGGACAAGGGAAGCGGCGCCTTTGACATGAAAAAGAAGAAGATATTCTATGGCGTGGGTATAGCTTCCGGGATCTCGAACAAGGCGCTCCTCGTATCGACTGCCGACAACAGGGCCCGGGCAGAAGTCGCCAAGATCCTCGAGACCTATGTGGCCTCTCTGGCAAAGGACTACATGGCTTCCACAACGGCCGGAGACATGTCCGCTTCTGCCGAAGAGCAGCACGTGGAGCAGGCACTGAAGAATTTTACGAAGACCACGCTCCACGGGGCGAGGATCGTGGACCACTGGAGGGATCCTAAGGACGATTCATTTTTCTCCCTGTGCGAGATGGACCTCCTGACCTTCAAAGAGGCGTTGAACGACTACAAGGAACTCGACAGCCAGGTGCGAGACTACGTCAGGGAGAACGCCGAGAGGCTCCACAAGGAACTGCAGGAGCTGGAAAAGCAACAGAGATAGATAAGGACCCCGGGGCCCGGTCTCGGGCTCAAACTCAGAGCCTCTTCCGGGCGTGCCTCACCCAGGACAGCCAGGTTGGGCTTGAGGGGTTGTCTGCGCGGATCAAACCCGCGGGAACATCCGAATGCCTCTCCTCCGAGCCCAAATCACACGTGCGTGCCCTCCCAGGGTTTCTTTAGCTCTAGGTCGAGAACTCTTCCGAGCGCTTGACCTTACGGTCTGTTCCCTTCCTCGACAGGAGAGGAAGCTCCGGCCTCTTTCTCCTTGACACCCTCGACCGCTTCCCCTTACAATGGTCTCCAAGAGCAAGGACGACTGCTACGGGTTGCACAGAGTGAGAAAGGAAAGCCGGCTCGCAGAATCCTCCCAGGCATGAGTGCTGTACCGTCGTTTTTTCCCAGGACCCACACCGAATCTCAGACCTAGAGGGGCTCCATGGTCCGGTACATTCTAAGGTTCATCACGGTGATGGGCTCGCATAGAGACCCGCGCCAGATCTCACTCGGATTTGCCCTCGGCATGGTTCTTGGATTCACACCAATCTCCAGCCTCCATAATCTGCTGGTCCTCCTTTCGATTCTCCTCTTCCCGGTGAACCTAACCGCGGTCGTACTCTCATGGATGGTCTTCAGCGGCTTAGCCCTGGCAGGTGATCCACTCTTTCATCGGCTGGGGCTCTTTCTGCTGGCTGACCTAAGGCCTCTCCGAGGGTTCTGGACAACCCTCTACAACGCCCCTCTGGTTCCCTATACCCGATTCAACAACACCCTTGTCCTGGGGAGCTTGGTCTTCTCTCTCATGACTTTTTGTCCCCTGTATCTCGGCGGTTGCATCGTAATCGTCAAGTACAGGGAGGCCGTGGTCGAACATGTCAAGAGGTGCAAGGTTGTCCGGGTGGTCAGAGCCTCCAGCCTTTACAGGTGGTACATTCGCCACAGCGAACTGAAGGGCTAGAACAATGAAAATGATCCGGCGGTCTGGACTGGCAATTTTCGTCGCCGTTGTTGCCCTCATCGGTGGATTCAATCTTCTCCGCCTGGACAGCATCATCAAGTCGATTCTTCAAGACCAGGCCAGCCTCGCAGTGGGCGCTCGAGTCGACATCGGGGACCTCAAGTTCAGCCCCTTCGGCCTCGACATAGAGATCAGAAACCTCAGGGTGGCCGACCCGGACGAACCCATGCGGAATATCTTCGAAGCCCGGAACGTGACCCTGGATCTGGCGGCTCTTCCCCTGCTCAGGAGGAAATTCGTCGTCCAGCGCTTGAAAGCGGAGGACATTGTCTGGGCCACTCCTCGTCAGACCTCGGGAGGGCTGCCACCAAGGCTTCGACAGCAGCCGAAGAGACCATATGGCGCCCAAATCGGCAGGCAGGGAGACAGGGAAATCCAGGACTGCGTCCTTCCCGATCTGTCTCTCCTTCAGAACCCCGAGGATGGACTTCTTGGAGACTTCTTAGCCGAGACCAGCCTGCCCTCGTCCGATTTTCTGGCCGCCCGTCAACAGGAGTTCACCAACCTGAAGACATCCTGGGACAGACACCTTGCAGGCCTTCCAACAGAGAAGGAGATCAAGGATTCCCTGGCCGCACTTAGAAACCTGACGAGGGAAATGCCCAAAGCGACCGGCGAGTTATCAGGTTGCCTGCGAAGGGTCACGGATGCCGAGCAGAGACTGGCAGACATCAGGAAGAATCTGCTAGCCGCCAGAGCCGAATTCCAGAAGCAGGTGAGAAGCCTGAAATGCCCTCCGAGCGAGTTGAAAAGGCTCGAAAAGCAGGATTTCAAAACCCTCTGGACACGACTCGACATCCGGGAGCCCAGGGCTGAGGATCTGCTCTGTGTCCTCTTGGGCAAGGACATTGCCAGAAAGGTGGATCACGTTCTGGCCTGGTACAGGAGAATCGCCCGTTTTATGCCGTCAGGCCCACCCGAGGGCAGGCAGCAAGAGCCGAGAACCAGGCCTGCATCCGGTCTTAAGGGCTTGGATGTCCTCTTCCCTGTCACCAGCGGGTGGCCCAAGTTCGTCCTTGAAGTAGGCGAGTTTTCTGCTCTCCCTCACGGAGGCGCCGAACCGGGCCGTGCCTTGTTCAGCCGCCTCTCCGGGGAAGTCCAGGGGCTGACCTCACAACCCGCTCTCTATGGGAAACCCACGGTTTTCCGATTCGAGGCGACGCTGCCCGGGGAAGAGCCCGGGCAGCTCGTCTTCTTTGCAGAATTCGACCATCGGAAAAGACCCTCTCGGGATCACATGGAACTCCTTATCAAAAGCCTCAGGTTGGATCGCTCCCAAGACGGCCTCGACCGCGACAGGGCTCTACTGCTCACCTCAGCATCTCTCGATATGGAGGGAGATATCAGGTTCAGGGGTGAGGACATGGAAGGAACAGTCCGGGTGAGCCTCAACCGACCAAAGGTGAAGCTCGGATCAGGAGCGGCGCTACTGGCGGGTCTCTTCGACAACCCGGAACCACTCGAGATGGATCTTTACATTTCGGGAACCATTGATCAACCCCGCATGCGACTCGCCACTCCGGCTTCCACGACCCTGTCTGCGTCCCTGGAGAGAGTCTTTCGTGCCCGACGACAAAGCCTGCGCCGCAAGGTCAGAAAAATAGTCAACAGCAGGTTGCACGAGAAACTCACCGCTTTCCAGGTCCAGGTGGCCACCTATGAGAAGCGCGTTCTCGGTGACCTGGTCCGCCGACTCCACGCTACCCGCCCAGTGAAGCAGAAGGGCGGCAGGGGGAAGACTTCTCTCCAGGGGGCGGCAACAGGGCAAAATCCCTCTGAAAGACCGGAAAGGCTTGCCTGATCTTTCTTTTTCCTTCTTGTGTTTTCACGGAGGACCCACTATATTGGAAGCTGGGCTGTCGGAACAAGAGAATCACGGATCAGACGAAGGAGGAACAAACCATGAAGAGACTCTCCTTTGCTTTTGTCGTGCTTGCCACGGCTGTCACCGTGGTGATTGTCCTCTCCCCATGGCCGAAGGCGGTCTGGGCGAAAACCGTCAAGATCGCCTTTATCGGCCCTCTGACCGGACCCAACGCCGCTCAGGGCAACGGGGCCAAGAACTGTTTTGATCTTGCCATCAAGCAGGCCAACGCCTCCGGTGACTTTCCTTACAAGATCAAGATGGTGCCCCTGGACGACGCATCCGATCCGGCCGTGGCGGTTTCTGCGGCTCTCAAGGCTGTCTCGGACCGGAAGGTGGTTGCAGCTAGCGGCCATTGGAACAGCGCGTGCGCTCTTGCAACGATCCACACTTTCCATTCTTTCAAGGTTCCGTTTGTTGTCTGGGGGGCGATCAGTCCCAGGATCACGGAGTACAACTATCCTGAGGTCACCCGCAACTGCCCGACGCTGGTGCAGGAGAACGTGCCTTTTGCCAAATGGGTCATCCAGGATCTCGGGTACA
The DNA here is from genome assembly GCA_019308905.1 of Deltaproteobacteria bacterium. NCBI lineage: Bacteria > Pseudomonadati > Myxococcota > Myxococcia > Deltaproteobacteria bacterium. Next base: position 15,484 of record JAFDHF010000063.1, on the reverse strand, counting down.
GGAGCTTCAGTATCATCTCGGACACGACGGACTACGGCGAGCAGAACACCAAAGCCTTCAAGGCCCTGGCCGAGAAATACGGCGCAAAGATACTGTCGGTCGACGCGGTTCCGGTGGGAACAACCGACTTCAGACCGATCCTGACAAAGATCAAGGGGCTCGATCCTTCTGCCATCTATTTCGGCGGCGTCGTTATGGAGGGCGCTCTTACCAAGAGCCAGATGGCGAAAGTCGGATTGAACAAGCTCTTCTGCGCGGTCTCCGGGCTTGCAGACGAGAAATTCAACGAGGTGGCCGGGAAGGCCGCCGAAGGAACCGTCATCACCAAGCCGGGCTTCGATCTTGACGAGTTGCCAGGGGGCGTGGAATTCAAGAAGGCTTACGAGGAGCAAGGCTACGGTGAACCCATGGGGGCCTACGGTATCTATGCCTATGAAGCGGCCAATATCATCCTCGAGGCTCTGAGACAGGTCGGACCTGACGACAAGACGGCGATCGCCAAGGCGATCCGGGCAATGAAATACAAGGGGATCCTTGGAACAACCACCTTTGACCAGAACGGGCAGACGGAGCTCGCCCTCGTGACCAGGCTCGTGAGCCAGGACGGCAGATGGGTGAAATGGGGAAAATCGGCTTACGCCAGGGGAGAAAGAAGTCTTCCCAGGCCCTGATGGAGATGGATCCGTCCTCTTCCGGCAGCCCCATCCTGCCCGGGACGTTCAGGTGATTCGTGAGAGGGGACGACAGAGCCCTGTCGGCTCTCGTCTGTTTTCCTTGAGGGAGGGATTCCCTTGTCGGAGCTCATCCAACAGAGCATCAACGCCTTGCTCCTTGGATGCAACTACACCCTCATCGCCATCGGGTTCAGCCTCTTTTTCGGTGCTCTCAACGTGGTCCACTTCTCCCACGGAGACGTCTGCATCCTCGGCAGCTACGTAATTCTCATCTTCTACGCTGTAGGAAGAGCCAGCGGCCTCCTTGAAGTCCTTCCGCCCGGACTGTCCGTCCCTGTCCTGATCGGGGCCGCCGCCGCCGTGACGGGTATCCTCGGTGCGGTCTTTGAAAGGCTGGTTATAAGGCCTTTCAGACACGCCCCGCTCCTGATGGTCCTTGTGGCCACGGTAGCCCTGGGTCTAATCATCCGAGAGGCTATCCGAGTATTCTACCCCCAGGGAAGCAATCCTCAAATCTTTCCCCAGCTCCTCCCCGGCGGGGGTCTCCATGTGGCAGGCATCCCCCTCCGCTACGACAACCTGATCATCCTGGGAGTGACGGTCGGACTCATCTTCTCCATGTTCCTCTTTATCGAACGCACCCGGATGGGTGCGGCCATCCGCGCCATATCCCAAGACATGGAGGCCGCTATGATGATGGGAATCAACATAGACACCACGGTGGCGGTGACTTTTCTGTTGGGTTCAGGTCTGGGTGCGGTGGCGGGTATCCTGAACGGAGCCTATATCAGTATCGTCCGTTTCGACATGGGGCTCATGGGAGGCATCAAGGGCTTCTCTGCTGCGGTGGTGGGGGGGCTCGGCAATATCTACGGCGCCATATTTGGAGGTCTCGTCCTTGGATTCGTGGAGACCTTTGCCTCTGCTTTCATACCCGGAGGAACGGCATACAAGGACGTGTTTGCCTTTCTGGTGGTCATCTTCTTCCTTGTCTTCAAGCCTTCGGGCATCCTGGGGGAAAAGGCCTACGAGAAGGTTTGATCATGAAGAAATACGGCCGGATTCAGGAAGCGGTCCTGGTTTTGCTGGCAGAGCTGTTTGCTTTCTCGGTGTTTGTTCTTTTTCTGCGGGTGGAGCATGTGGTGGGAACGATCGTCGTGATTCTGGCAATCGGCGGATGCTGGTATCTCTTCGATCGGTCTGAAAGGGTCCAGGATTACCTCACCACGGCCTTCCGGCACCAGAGGGGTTTTTCGGTAATCATCGCAGTCGTCCTGCTGGTCGCTCTTCCAGTCGTCCTGAGAGACGATCCCTATCTGATCCATATCTGCCTTACTGCCGGGATCTATGTGATGCTCGCAACGGGCCTCAACTACCAGCTCGGAAGCACCAATATCGTCAACCTCGCCACGGCCGCCTCCTATGGTGTCGGTGCCTATACGTCGGCGCTCCTGTCGGTGCACACGGGTGCGGGTTTCTGGCTGGTTATCTTTGCCGCTGGAGGTGCTGCGTCATTCATGGGCTTTCTCCTGGGCTTGCCCACCACGAAGACCAAGGACTACTATCTCTCCCTCGTGACCATCGCCTTTGGTCTGATCGTCTACCTCTTGCTGAACAACCTCCACTTTACCGGGGGGCCGAACGGGATAGGCGACATCCCTGCTCCCAGCCTCTTCGGCCATTCCTTCAGACAGGGCATCGATGTCCTCGGACTCAGCCTTCCCTTTCATGCCAACTACTACTACCTCGTCCTCTCTTTCTGTCTGGTCTACACCGTAATCTCCCAGCGACTCCACGACTCCCGGACAGGTCTGACATGGAACGCCATCCGGGAGGACGAGATCGCTGCACGATGTTCTGGAATCCACGTCGCCAATTACAAGATCCTTTCCTTCTGTATCAACTGTTTTCTCGACGGCGTGACCGGGGCGGTCTACGCCCATTATGTGGGCTTTATCTCGCCGGAGAATTTTCAGTTTATGCTCTCGGTGGTCGTCGTGACCATGGTGATTCTCGGAGGCATGGACAACGTGTTCGGGGTTGTCTTCGGCGCGGTTCTCTTGACCCTGCTCCCGGAGAAATTCCGCATATTCGAGGACTTCAGGCTCATGATGTACGGTGTCATCGTTATCACCACCCTGGTTGCCAGGCCCCAGGGACTCTTTCCCCAGAAGTTGAGAAAATATGGTTGACAGACTCCAGATGCCTTCCCCTTTGCTCTTGGAAACCCGGGACCTCACGATCAACTTCGGAGGGCTGACTGCCGTGGACCGGGTCTCCTTTGAGATGGCCCCAGGTGAAGTCGTCGGCCTGATCGGCCCAAACGGGTCGGGCAAGACGACTTTTTTCAATCTCCTTACCGGGATCTACCGGCCCACGGCGGGTGAGATCCTCTTTCTAGGGGAGAGTACTCTGGGCTTTCCGGCCTTCCAGCTCGCCCGGCGGGGGATCGCCAGGACCTTCCAGAACAACCGATTGTTTGCCAACCTCAGTGTCCTCGACAACGTGATCATCGGAATGCATCATAAACAGAAATCCCAGTGGTATCATGCCGTCTTTCGCAACCGATTTGCCAGGGAGGAACTCAGGGAGGCGGCCCGTCGAGCCATCGAACTCCTGGGTTTCTTCAGCCGGGAGCTCGTCGATAGCTGTTACAAGAAGGCAGGAGATCTACCCCAGGCCCACAGAAGGAGGCTCGAAATCTGCAGGGCTCTGGCCGCGGATCCCTTACTCCTACTGCTGGATGAGCCGTCTGCAGGGATGGATCCCGAGGAGACCTCCGATCTCATGGAGGACATACGAAAGATCCAACAGAAAAAGAGCCGGATCGGGATCATAATCATCGAACACGACATGACCGTCATCAAAGGGGTGGCGGACCGCGTCGTGGTCTTCAACTACGGCCGCAAAATCGCCGAAGGTCCCTTTGCCGAGATAGCGGCCAACCCGGAGGTTCTGGAAGCCTATCTGGGGCAGAAGGACCGAAATGCTCAGGCTTGTTGATATTTCTACGGAGTACGACCGTGTCCCCATGCTCAGGGGCGTGAACCTCGGCATAGAAAGGGGGAAACTGATCTGTCTTCTCGGAAGCAATGGAGCGGGAAAATCGACGACCGTAAAGACAATCCTCGGCCTCGTCAAACCCACAGGCGGAGAGATCCGTTTTGAGGGGCGGTCTCTCACCGGTCTCAAGACAAACCGCATCGTCGAACTCGGGATCTCGGTCGTTCCCGAAGGAAGACGGCTCTTCCCGAAGATGACGGTCCTGGAAAACCTCAGGCTGGGGGCTTTCTTTGTCAAGGACGCAAGGAGTATCGAGGAAAGGGTGGAAAGGGTCTTCCACCTCTTTCCCGCCCTCAAGACCCGGCTCCATCAGACGGCAGGTACCCTGAGCGGCGGAGAACAGGGTATGGTCGCCATCGGCCGGGGAATGATGAGCAGGCCCAAGATCCTGCTGCTCGATGAGCCCTCTCTCGGGTTGGCTCCCAGGCTGGTCCAGGAGTATTTCCAGACCATCTCGAGGATCAACCGGGAAGAAAAGACAACGATCCTCCTCATCGAGCAGAACGCCGCCAAGGCCCTTTCCATTGCAGACGGCGGCTATGTTCTCCAGAAAGGCCGTATCGTAGCGCAGGGAACCGCCCGGCAACTCATGGAGACCCAGGTCATCAAGAAGGCCTACCTCAGGGGGTCAGACTAGGTGGCAATACCGGGATTTCCCTAATCCCTGCAATCGGCCCCGGCCAGAGCCGGGAAAGAGAAAAAAGGAGAGGTCGGTTGCCTTCTTGCTCCCTCATGCCCGCCATTTTCCAAAACAACGCCCGCAAACTCAGGTCGGTCGGGCGTTCATCACCGAAAAACCACAGCAGGGGGAGAAGCACGAGGTCTCCGCAGTCCTTCTCCCCCCTGCCGTGCAAAGCCCCTCGAAAAGGCGAACCCCTGTTGTCGGAGACCGTAAGGCCGGGTCTAAGAGGCCCGGCCCACCATCACACGCGGTCCATTGAAGGATAGACCAGACCCATGGAGCTCACTTCCTTCTTGATGCGTTCATAGAGATCGAGGTACTCCTGGTTCGGCTCCACCCGCTCCATGTCATAACATTCGCTGATCGTCTTGCCGACTGGCGCCTCGGATATCTTGTCCTCGTATTTCGGGAGGATCTTTTTCACGAGATCGTTGGCATCCTTACGGGACAAACCCATCCTAGTCGCCGAGTGGGCCGCCTCGGCACAGATTCGCCCCTCCATCCCGGTGCACCGCTCCGGGTGTCTGTTCCGCGCTACGGCAGCCGGGGAGAGATCCGACCCGGAAACCGCAGCAGTGATCCCATGGGCTATCAACTCGTAGCATGCCATCTCCGTGCACGGACCTGCGGCGATGAAAGTATTGGCAAAATGGAGAAGATGGGTGTTGCGGGCCAGGGCCTGATGAGCAGTGCTCACCAACCAAAGCATCCGACGGGTCGTGTTGCACGTCTCATGGATCTCAATGGGAAAACAACACGAATACTCCGTCTCGAAGACAAGACGCCCCAGGAAATGATGGGCGACCAGAACCATGCTCGTCCCTTCGGGCCCACCGGCGTATCCGCCCATGAGCGGACCGTAGAGTCCTCCGATAGTGTATGTGGTCCGCCGGAGAAAGGGAACCTTCTTCATCCGGTCGTAATCCACCTTCATCTCCGCAATTGCTCCGCAAAGAACGCCGTCCCGCGCTAGGGCCCCGAATTCAGGCCTGGCCGCGGCGATCATAGCGTCGGCCTTCTCCGCAGCCGAAACCATGGTGTACATTCCCTTTCCCGGGTGCCCCACCCTCCGGGCCGCCTCCCGCCTCTTACCGAGATCCCAAATAGCAGCCTCCACCTCGATGGGCGAGCCCGACCTCACTTCGATCCCACCCAGGGTATGGAGCAGGGAACCGGCGGAAAAACAGTCAGCCAAGGGCTCCTTTGCCGCACTCATCGCTGCCTGGAGAAAGGTCTCCTCAGAGTAAGGGGTCCCGACCAAGGTGAAGTTGCAAAAGGGCGGTCTCGAATCCTCGACTTTCCTGTTCCTCTGGACCCGCTGATCACGGCCTTCTCCCCAGACGATCTGGTTTACCCCCGCCTCCAGGGCATCGAAGAGCTCTTTCTTATCGAATTTCATTACCCGGCCGGTGTCCGTGCAATAGACCCCAACTTCCAGGAAAAACTCGACAGCGGCATCGAAAAGCCGGTCGGGCAGGCTGTCGTCCGACGGGATTACCACCTCAGGATTGTACTTGATATCGTATTTCTTGGTCACCTCCCTGGCCACCCTCCCCACTCGACGGTCGAATTCCCCTTCGGCCAACATTTCACCATTGTCGGAACGATTTACTACTTCCCAAAAGTCAATCATGGGACTCTCCTTTCGTTGCTCCATGGCCGGAATAAGGCCGGCAAACTCTCCTCCCCGGCCGATCCTAACCCGTGCGAAACATCCCCGGCCTCTGAGTATTTCAGCCCACCAGCTTCTTGGAGATGTTTACCGCCTCAACGGCATTCTCCCCGTATCCGTCTGCACCGATCTCCTCTGCCCACTCGGGAAGAACAGGCGCACCGCCCACGATCACCTTCATCTTTTGCCGGAGACCGGAATCCTCCAGCGCACTCATTACCCTGGGGATATTCTGCATGGTAGTGGTCATCAGGGCCGACATACCCACGATATCCGGCTGGAGTTCTTCGGCCTTTTCCACGAAGGTGCTCACCGACACATCGTGACCCAGGTCAAAGACCTCAAAGCCGGCCCCTTCCAACATGATCCGGACAATGTCCTTTCCGATTTTGTGGACATCCCCTTGGACCGTCCCGAGGATAATCCGGCCCTTTCTCTGCTCACCCCCACCGGAGGCAAGATAGGGCCGCAGGATCTCAACCCCTGCCGTCATCGCGTCGGCTGCCTGAAGCATCTCCGGGAGGTAGATCTCGAGGGTCTCAAACTTTCTCCCCACCTCTTCCATGGCAGGGCGCAGCGATTTTTCCAGGATGTCCATCGCCGTCAAGCCCTGATCTATCGCCCTGCTTATCAGTTCTTTGACCCTATTCACCTCTCCTATCTGAACTTCTCTTCCCAATTCCTCCAAAAGCTCACTCATTCCGCACCTCCTTACCTCCTTGGGTCTTGGTTCACCAGAAACAGCATGTTCTAATATTTGATCAAATATCAAATTTTCTGTCAAACGCCAACTCGGCCGATCTGGACGCACCTCGGCCCGTCAGGAGCGAATAGCTGACAAAAGCACTCTCTTTTTCAGTCTCTCTTCCACTCGTCTCGGCTGCACGTAAAATCTCCACTGTTACCAAATCAAAAGCCGGGCCTGATCTTGGATTCTTTTTGACTCCAGCGGGCCGGCCCTGTGCGCCGCCTCAGGTCTGAAAGGCGGTTTTCCAGCCAAATGGCGGGAAAAAGCCCGCATCAAGCCGATATTCTCTCACTATGGCTCGAAACGGTCTTCAGTCCGGCGATTCGCTATTTGACAAAGGCTTTGATATTTGATCAAATGTTCAATATCAAAACAACCTGCACCGGCAAACATAACACCTTAGCACCATGGACCGTATCATGGCTCTGAATGATCTTGCCTCAGTCAGCCACTCCACTCTTGAGAAAACCGTCTATAACGAACTGCTGAGAGCGATTATCTCGGGAAAGCTCTCCCCTGGGACCCAGATTACCATTACGGAACTGGCCGAACAACTGGGGGTCAGCCTGATGCCAGTCAGGCAGGCACTCAGGGCACTGGAAGCCAAGAATCTGGTTTCAATAATGAAAAACCGGAGGCTCAGTGTAAGAAGACTCTCTGTTGACGATCTCAACGAACTCCTCCGCATTCGCATCAATCTCGAGTGTATGGCGGCTGAGAAGGCTGCCGAAAATCCTAGTCTTGAAACAATCCAGACCCTGGAGCGGCTCCTGGATGAGATGGTCGTCACAGGAGACCGGGAAGTCTATCTCAACAAGAACAGAGAATTCCACCACACCATCTACCGGAGTGCGAACATGCCGATCCTCTTAGAAATCATTGAGGATCTCTGGTCGAGGACCAGCCCCTACTACTTTACCTATCTGGTGGCAGGGGATGTGGGGGAGCACAGGGTCTACCACGAGGGGATGCTCCGGGGAATGGGCCAGAGAGACGGCAGAGAAGTATGCAAGTGGCTCGCGATGGATCTGGAGAAGGCGGCCCAGGAACTCACGAAGCAACTGGTAGCTCGACGCTAGGGATTAGGGCCCTCCGTGGGCGTGATTTGATCCTTTCACAAAGGGAAAGGGGGTGAGGCAGAGGGGTACGATTTTGACCGCACCATCGGTTTTTTTTGGCTCAGTGACCAAGAGATCATTCCACCTAGAACGAGGAGGGAGTCGAAAAATGCGGAAAAAAACTCTTTTGCTTTTTCTCTGTTTTGCAGTGGCCACGGCCTTTGCAGCTCCAGGGGCGGTCCTGGCTAAGAAAGTCGTCAAGCTGGGATTCATAGGGCCTTTCTCCGGTGGAAGCGCCTACGAGGGCCTTGGGGCCAAGAACTGCTTCGACCTGGCAGTGAAACAGGCAAATGCATCCGGCAAGTACAAGTACAAGTATAAGGTGATCTTCCTCGACGACGAGTCGACCCCTGCCACCGGCGTGGGAGCGGCCCTGAAACTGACCTCGGATCCGAAGGTCATTGCCGCTTGCGGCCATTGGAACAGCCCCGTTGCTTTTGCCACGATCCACATCTTCCACAGATTCAAAATGCCCTTTATGATCTGGGCCTGCATGCATCCGGATCTCACCAAACAGGGCTACCCGGAGATCACCCGGATCTCCTCTACCCTCGATGTGGAAAACAAGGACCTGGCCGCCTTTGTCGTGGGGAAACTCGGGTACAAACGGTGGAGCATCATCTCCGACCCAACCGTGTACGGGGTGGCCAACGCCGAGAACTTCGGCCAGGCCGTAAAGAAGAACGGCGGGGAGGTTGTATCCACGGACTTCGCCCCGGTGGGTACCCAGGACTTCCGCCCGATCCTGACAAAAATCCAGGAGCTGAACCCGGACGCTATTTACTCGGGAAACGTGGTGATGGAGGGCGCGCTGATCCGAGTCCAGATGAAGAAGATGGGAATGGATTTCCTCTACGCCGCCAATTCCGGTCTCTATCCGAAGAAGTTCTTTGAAGTCACGAAAGACGCGAGCGAGGGCACGATAGTGACCAAACCGGGCATTGCCATGGAAAAACTCAAGGCCTGGAAGCCCTTCAAGAAGGCCTATGACGAGCAGGGCTACAAGGAGCCTGCGGGTTGGTACAGTCTCTATGCCTATGACGCGGCCAATATCTTGATGAATGCCATAGAGAAGGTGGGGCCTGACCGCGAAAAAGTGACCCAGGAGATCCGCAAAACCGTGTATGACGGCCTCACAGGGCACATCACATTCAACGAAGACGGCCAGAACGTACACACCGGCAACGTCATCTACGTGGCTCAGGACGGGGACTGGAAAATCTGGGAGGAGTCCGACTACGCCACAGGCAAACGCAAGCTCCCGCCTATCAGGAGCAAGTAGTGACCGGACAAGGGTGGAAGCTTCTTTGAAACACGGGCTTTTCTTCCAAACCGTAGAACTCTCTAAAGGGTCAGGAACTCCGGAATGCACGTCATCATCGACCAACTGATCAACGGGCTTATGCTCTCCTGCACATATGCACTGATAGGGGTGGGTTTCTCCCTCTTTTTCGGTGCGCTGAACGTGATCCATTTTGCCCATGGTGACGTCTGCATCGCCGGAGCATTCCTGACCCTTGCGGTTCACGGTATTCTCGTGAAGCTGGGGATAACTCAGGTCCTCTCGCCGTGGGAGATCACTGCTATCACGTTGATTCTCGGTGTCCTGGCCACGAGCTTTTTCGGGGTTCTGGTCGAGCGGGTCGCCATAAGGCCGTTCAGGAAGGCCCCTATCCTGATCGTGTTGGTTGCAACCGTTGCCATGGGTATCATAATCCGCGAGGGAATCAAGAATTTCTATCCGACAGGGGCCAATCCCCAGTCCTTTCCGAAGATGCTGCCAGAGAAAATCATCCAGGTTGCGGGGATCCGCTTGAGTTATGAGAACATTTTGATCTTCCTCTTTACCATTGTGCTTATCGGGGCCCTGTTTCTCTTTATCAAGAAAACCCGCCTGGGACTGGCCATAAGGGCCATATCCCAGAGCGGCGATGTGGCTCTCATGATGGGAATCAACCTGAACAAGACCGTGGTGGCCACGTTTTTCATCGGGTCGGCGCTGGGAGCCGTTGCCGGTATTATGAACGGCCTCTACTTCGGAGGCACGCGGTTCGATCTCGGCCTTCTCTTCGGCGTCAAGGGCTTTTCCGTGGCCGTGGTCGGCGGCCTGGGAAACGTCTACGGGGCCGTAATGGGAGGGCTGGTCTTCGGCTTGATGGAGACGTTCGCAATGGCTTTCATCCCCCAGGGGACCTCTTGGAAGGAATTCATCGCCTTCTCCATCGTGGTCCTCTTTCTGATCTTTCGCCCCCGGGGAATCGTGGGTGAGAGAGTCGTTGAAAAGGTTTGATCCATGCCCGGACCGCTGGCGCTGGTATTGGTCGAACTGGCCATCTTTGGATTCTTTGTTGCTTTCATGAAGAGCGACTCAATGTACGTGCTGGTCTCTCTCATCCTCCTTGCAGGGGCAGGCCTGTACGGGTTCCGAAGGCACCACACCCTCAGAGAGACCATTGCAGGGGCCTTCTCTACGCACCGCTGGCTGAGCTACCTCGTCTTTTTTGGATGCATCTTCTCCATCCCCTTCATCTTCAGAGACAGCGCCTATCTGATCCACATATGCGTGATGGCTGCCCTCTATTCGATCATTGCCATGGGGCTCAACTTCACCCTGGGCAGCGCAAACATGACCCACTTCGCCTCTTCCGCCTTCTTCGGGATCGGTGCTTATGCGGCAGCTCTTCTCTCCATCCATCTCCACACGGGTTTCTGGATGAACATCTTCTTGGCAAGCGCCTGCACCGCCGTCTTTGGATTTCTCCAGGCCATCCCCATATTGAAAACCAAAACCTACTACCTTGCCCTGGTGACAATGGCTTTCGGGCTGATCTTCTATCAGTTCGTCATCACGGTCCACTTCACAGGCGGCCCGGCAGGACTGCTGGGTATCCCCTACCCCAAGGTCTTCGGGCTGGAACTGGTCAACCCCCTGCACATTTTCGGCGTGGAGCTCCCCTTCCAGTCGAACTTCCTCTATCTCGTCGTCATTTTTGCTTTCCTGGCCATGGTCTGCGCCAGGAGGATCCACAATTCCTGGATCGGAATGACCTGGAACTATATCCGTGAAGACGAGATTGCGGCCAAATGCCAGGGAATAAACGTGTCGGGGGCGAAGCTGCTGGCCTTCACCTTTGATGCCGCTTTTGCGGGATTCGCCGGCACTTTCTACGCCCACTATATCTCGTATATCGGCCCGCCCAATGCGGACATTATGATCTCGGTAATGGTGGTCATCATGGTTATCCTCGGCGGCATGGACAATGTGACCGGTGTCATCCTCGGGGCCGTGTTGCTGACGGTCCTCCCTGAGAAATTCAGGGTTTTTCAGCAATTTCGCCTCACGATCTACGGGGTGATCGTTCTTGCCATGCTGATCCTGCGGCCCAACGGACTGCTGCCCAAGAGGGTCAGAACCCATCAAAGGGCTTGATGGCTATGGTACTGCTGGAATGTGAGAAGTTGACGGTTGGCTTCGGCGGCCTCATCGCGGTCAAGGAGGTCGATTTCTCGGTCGGAGCGGGTGAGGTGGTGGGGCTCATCGGCCCGAACGGTTCCGGCAAATCGACCCTTTTCAACCTCATCACAGGAATCTACCTCCCGACAAAGGGCAACACCCTATTCAAGGGCGTTCCCATCACGGGGAAATCCCCTGCCGAGATCTCCCGCATGGGTATAGCCCGCACCTTCCAGAGCAGCCGCCTCTTTCTCGAACTCTCGGTCCTGGACAACGTGCTGAGCGGTATGTGGTACCGAGAACGGTCAGGCGTCCTGGAAGCGCTCTTTCTGAGAAAGAGACTCAACCGCCGGATGGGAGGCTGTATCGACCGGGCCGTTTCACTGCTCCGGTACTTCAGCCAAGACCTCGGATCCGACCCTGACAAGCGAGCCGGTGACCTCACACTCGGGGATCGCCGAAGACTTGAAATCTGCCGTGCCCTCGCCACGGATCCAGATCTCCTGCTTCTCGACGAGCCCTCGGCAGGGATGGACCCGGAGGAGACACGCACACTGATGGCCGACATCGAAAAGGCAAGGCAGAGAAAGCCAGAGATAGGCATAGTCATCATCGAACACGATCTTGGAGTCGTTCAGACCATAGCCCACAGAGTCGCAGTCCTCAACTACGGCGAGAAGATAGCCGAAGGCCCCTTCGAGAAGATCGCCGAGGATCCTAATGTGAGATCGGCCTACCTGGGAGGGGAGACACCGCATGCTCAGGCTTGAAAACGTTTCTACGGAATATGACGGCATCCCCATGCTTCGAGACATCACCATGAGGGTGGAAAGAGGCAGGGTTGTGTGCCTTCTCGGGCCGAACGGGGCAGGGAAAACCACGACCATGAAAACGATCCTGGGATTTGTCCGGCCGGTAAAGGGCAGGATCTTCTTCGAGGACAGACGAATCGATCGCTTGAACACCGACGAGATCGTACGGCTGGGGATTTCGGTGGTTCCGGAAGGGCGGGGGATATTCCCAAACATGACCACCTACGAGAACCTGAGGGTCGGTGCCTTCCACGTGACGGCAGAGGATGTTCTGAAGCAGAGAATGGAAGAGGTGTTTCAGATGTTCCCGGTTCTCCGGGACCGGATCGGCCAAGTGGCCGGTACCCTCTCCGGGGGCGAACAGACCATGTTGACCATCTCAAGGGCACTCATGGGCAGACCCCGGCTGATGCTCCTTGATGAGCCTTCCCTCGGGCTGGCCCCTCTGCTGGTGGAGCAGTTTTTCCAGAAAATCGAAGAGATCAACCAAAGGGGGATCACCGTATTCCTCATCGAACAGAACGTGACCAAGGCGATCTCCATTGCCGGTTACGGGTATGTTCTCCAGAAGGGAAGACTCATTGCAGAGGGGAGGAAAGAGTCTCTAATGAACGAAGAGATCATCAGAAAGGCCTACCTCTAGCAAGCCCTGACAAGTCATGAATCGAAAACCCGTTCAATAGCCAAAGACCTTATGAGTCTGGGGCTGCGGATTCGAGATTCCCACGACGAAAGAGAGGCAAGAAGGGAGACTGCGGAAGCGGTGGGGTACCCATCGAGGGTGGGAGGGGAGGGGAAAGGTCGTGTTCGTGATTCGTGAGTCGTGTTCCTGGGAAAGGGGCAGGAACTGCCCACCCGCGAACCTTGGTAGGGTCGCCGCGTGAGCTCAGGAGCGAGGGCACAGGGGTGTTCTCCTGCCAAAACAGAAAAAAATCGTGAAGTCATATACTTGCAAGAATCCTCGGCCGAAAACTCAGGGAACTCCCCAGATGACAAGCGGTTGACTCTCTGAGGAAATACGGATAGACTCTGTGCTCCAGGCTCCGGGTTGGGAGCAGCCGGTGGAAAGGGGGTGGTATGCGGCTGTTGAATCTGCTGGAGCTTCGTCGCGTATGTTCTAAAATCGAAAAGAAAGGGGGAAACCCATGAAGACAGCCAGAACATTGGTCACCGTTGCATTGGCGCTTGTAGTCGCTGCATATTCCGCAGTCCCGTCCGCCAGGGGAGCAGGTGCACCTTACAAGGTCGGTGCCGTCCTCGAGGTGACCGGGGGGCTATCCTTCCTCGGACAGCCCGGTAAGAACACCTTCATGATGATCGAGGAAGAGATCAACGATTCAGGGGGCATAAACGGCCATCCACTGAAGCTGATCATCTATGACACCGAGGGAAAGCCGACCCGCGCCGTTACTTCGGTTCAAAAACTTATTAAGAGAGACAAGGTCTGCGCCATTCTCGGACCGTTCTCGAGTGGTTCGGCCCTGGCTGTGATTCCCATCGAACAAGAGGCGGAAATACCCACCATCGCCCTGGGAGCGAGTCGGAAGATCGTCGAGCCGGTCAAGAAATGGATTTTCAACACCGTCCAGACGGACAGGAACGCCGTGTCTCGTATCTATGAGTTCATGAGAAGAGCGGGAATAAGCAAGGTCGGCATCATAACGGTCTCCAACGGATTCGGCGACAGCGGCCGCGAGCAGCTTATCAAGCTCTCCTCGCAGTACGGCATCCAGGTCGTGGCAGATGAGAAGTTCGGCTCAAAGGACTCCGATATGACCGCTCAGTTGACGGCGATTCAGAGGACAGACGCCGAAGCGGTTATCTGCTGGACCGTGGGTCCCACGGAGGCCATTGTGACCAAGAATTGGAAGCAGCTCGCCATGAAGATCCCCCTCTATCAGAGCCATGGTGCGGCATCGAAGAAGTTTCTGGCCATGACCGGAAAAGCCGCCGAGGGGATTATCTTCCCGGCCCCGAAGCTCATCGTTGCGGATCAGATCCCCGAATCAGACCCTCAAAAACCGGTTCTGATAAGGTATCGGGAGGCATACGAATCTAAGTTCCACCATTCCGTCAGCAAGTTCGGCGGCAATGCCCATGATGCCATCCGTATCATAGCCAAGGCGCTGGAAAGTGTAGGGCCCGATTCCACGAAAATCAGGGAATACATCGAGAACCTCAAGGGCTACACCGGAGTCGTGGGAGTCTACAACTACTCGCCTACAAACCATAACGGGCTGACAAAGGACTACTTTGTCATGGTCAAGGTGGTAAATGGCGACTGGAAACTGCTCAAGTAATCGGGATCATACCTTCTAACAAACCTTCTGACCCGATAGCTACTCAAGGGGATGCATGTCTCGAGGTGGCATGTATCCCCGGTCCAACCCGGCCAAAGAATCTGGACAGGTCCACGGGAGCGTTTTATGAGGCGATTGCAGGAGCCGTACTATAGAAAGTACATAACCGGACCCCTACAGAGGTTTGACGACCGGAATACGGGCTTCAGCCGAGGAGCCGTGGAAGGCGACAAGTACACGGTAATGCACGAAAACAGCGTGGAAAACGTAGAGAAGCTGATACCCGGAAAAACGATCCTCGACCATGCCATGTGGGTGGCCGGCAGGACGGTGGACTATATTCTGCGGAAAAACGCGCTGGCGCGGGGAGGGGCGCCGATATACAACAAGAAGTTCAGGCTGAAAAACCCCGACCCTTCCGCCATGGCCATAATCATAAAGGAGATGGCCCGGTGGTTCGGTGCGGATCTGGTTGGGATTGCCAGGCTCAACCCCTTGTGGACCAGGCGACCCCATTGATATCCCTCCGGAGTACGATAGGGTCGTCGTCGTCATCCATGAAATGGGGTACGAGCTCCTCCGGCGAACCCCGGCCGTGGAACCTGAAACCGATATCGGGTATTCAAAAGCAGCCTGGACGGCGAGCTCCCTGGCCACGTTCATACGCGAACTGGGTTACCGTGCCATTCCGGCTGGAAACGAGTTGGGGCTGAGCATCCCCATGGCGATCGATGCCGGATTGGGAGAGCTCGGGCGGATGGGGCTTCTAATAACCCGTGAATTCGGGCCGAGAGTCCGAATCGCCAAGGTCTTCACCGACCTGCCACTTACGCCTGATTCCCCAATAGACATAGGCGTCCAGAGATTCTGTGAGAAATGCGGCCTCTGCGCCGAGTACTGCCCCAGCCGTGCAATTATGCCCGGCCCGAGAACAGACAAGGCCTGGGATAAATCCAATGCG
>JAFDHF010000062.1 GCA_019308905.1 Deltaproteobacteria bacterium | reverse complement strand
AGTACGCCGAGAAGTACCTTGAGACTTACGCCAACACTCGCTGCAAGTATTCGACTCTCGTTGGTTACGAGAGCAACCTCAGGTGCCACCTGCTTCCGGTTTTTCAGCACAAAAGATTGGACGAGATAACAAGGGCAGAGATCAAGGAGTTCATCGCTGACAAGGCTAAGACCCTCAGCACAAAAAGCGTGCAGAATTTGGTCTGCCTGATCAGCGGCATTATGGCCAATGCCTTGGAGGATGAGATCATCAAAGCGAATCCGGCGGCCAGAATGGGTAAGCACCTACCCAAAAGGGACAGGAGGCACAAGATCAACCCGTTGAGCCGAGAGGAGGCGCAATTGTTTCTCGGGAAGATCAAGGAGCACTATCCCGCTTACTATCCGTTCTTCTTGACAGCCCTGAGAACGGGTCTGAGGCTGGGAGAGCTCCTGGGCCTCCAATGGGGAGACGTTGATTTCAATGGGCGTTTTCTCGAGGTCAGAAGGAACCTGGTGAAGGGAAGGATCACGACACCCAAGAACCACGAGCTTCGACGGGTGGATATGTCGGGGCAACTGGCCGACGTGTTGAAGCGTCTGAAGACTCAGAGAAAAATACAGGCGATCAAAAAGGGATGGGGAGAGGTCCCGCCCTGGGTTTTTGTCGGTGAAAATGGGCAGCCCCTCGACCCTGACAATCTGAGGCACAGGGTCTTTCTCAAGGCCCTTGAGAAAGCGGGGCTACGGCATTTCCGACTCCATGACTTGCGGCACAGCTATGCGACCCTGAGACTTAGCAAGGGCGATGATATAGCGGACGTGTCGCACCAGCTTGGCCATAGCTCGGTCAAGATAACATGGGACGTCTATTATCACTGGATGCCGGGCAAGAAAAAATCGGAAGTGGACGCCCTGGACGACCAGACCGATCAGCACCCACCTGCACCCTATACGCACCCTGCACGAAAAAAGGACTCAGCCGAATCAGCTAAGTCCTTGAAATCCTTGGTAGCGGGGGGAGGATTTGAACCTCCGACCTTTGGGTTATGAGCCCAACGAGCTACCGGACTGCTCCACCCCGCGTCAACAAAAAAAGTTAAACACATTCCGGTGGCAGTGTCAAGAGTACAGGCCCGCCATTGGCCTTCATGGATTCCCCAGAAATCAAACGGGCCTCTCCAGGGGCTGGTCCAGCCCCGGACAGCTTGACAAGGCTCGAAAAGAATGAGAGAAACAGGCACATGTTGTGGCCTCATCGCCGGATGTCCGTTGTTTCCCGGTACGTCGCCAGGGAATTCATGGTCGTCTTCCTTCTTTCTATCGGAGCCTTCAACGTTGTCTATCTGGTGATAGACTTCTTCCAGTCGGTAACAAAGCTACTGGAATACAAGGCGCCCCTGGGACTCGCCCTGGAGTACTACCTGATGAAGGTCCCGGTGATCACCTTCCAGACCATACCCCTCGCCGTGCTGCTTTCCACCCTTGTCACCCTGGGAATCCTGTCGCGCCACATGGAGATCACCGCGTTGAAGGCCAACGGGATCAGCCTCTTTCGCATCACGCGACCGATCTTCTTCCTCTCCCTGGTGATTGCCTGTCTCACCTTTGTCGGCAATGAGTACCTGGCTCCTTACGCCTGCCAGAGGGCCGAATACATCATGGATACGGAGGCCCCGGGGATCGACCAGAAGGTCTCTTTCAAGAATCTCAACATCTGGTACAGGCAGGACTCTGAAATCTACAATTTTCAGGCCTTCGATCCAAAATACAACAGCCTCAAAGGGGTCACCATCTATCGGTTTGACAAGAACTTCCGGCTTGTGCAAAGAGTGGATGCCCATGACGCGGTCTGGAACAAACACGGGTGGACCTTCAACAACGTGATCATCCGAAAGTTCCGCGCAAACCAGTCCACAACCATCGAACGCTACCCCAAAATGGATTTCCCCATGGACATAACCCCCGCAAGCCTGAGAAAAGTGGAAAAGGACACAGAGGCGATGGGATACGGGGAGTTGAAGCGCTACGTTGCCCGCCTCGAGAAAGCCGGGTACGATGCGACCAAGTACCTCGTGGATCTGCAAATCAAGATCTCGTTCCCCTTTATCAATTTGATCATGGTGCTCATCGGCATCCCCTTTGCTCTGAGAACCGGAAGGACCGGTGGCTTTGCCGCAGGCATCGGGATCAGCCTCGCCATAGGCTTCATCTATTGGATCCTGATATCCGTTTCCAGGGCCTTTGGACACTCGGGAATTCTCCCTCCCTTGCTCTCTGCTTGGGTTCCCCATCTCCTTTTCGGTGGAGCCGGTCTGGTCGCTTTCCTGAGCGTCCGCCAGTAGGAACTCAACCCGCGGATTCGACGCATCCCTCGGCCGGTGTGTCTGATTGGTCGTCCAGGCATCTCCACCCGCGGCGAATATTACTCGGCCCGGGTGAGTTCTGAAAAGGAGAGCCCTGTCATGTACAACAGATAAGACGGTATGAGGGGAAGAACGCAGGGACTTACAAATGAGAGAAATCCGGCCAAGAAGGCGATCAAGAGGCCGAGGCTCCTGGTGTCAGCGGTGAGAAACCCCTCGCCGCCTGAAGGAATCATCATGTTCAGGTACATGTTGAGCATCATGAAGCGGTCGGTGACGAAAAGCACCCCGATCAGAATCAACAAGCAGCCACTCCCGATGGTGACGACTCTGAGGTATCTCTTGAACCAATCGAAATAGAGGAGAAAGGTGTTGATGGCGAGGGAGGCCAGGAAAAAGGGAAGGCCGAGCCCGAGAGAATACATGACCAGAAGAACCACCCCCTCCTTGAGATGTTTTGCCGTACCCGCATAGAGAAGGATGGTTGAAAGAATCGGCCCGATGCAGGGAGTCCAGCCTGCCGCAAAGACGATACCGATGATGATAGAGCCCACATAGCCGAGCGGCTTCTGGGTGAGCACGAATTTCTTTTCCATCTCCAGATAAGGAATCCGGACAAGCCCCGTAAAGTGGATACCGAGGAGGATGATTATGATTCCCCCTATCCTCATGATCCACGATTGATAGTTGGCCAGGAGACTGCCGAAATAGGTGGCCGTTGCCCCAAGGCTCACGAAGACCACCGAAAACCCGAGGATGAACATCAGGGAGTGGGTCACCGTTACTCGGCGGATATGAGCACTTCGCGTTTCCATCACGCTCTACTTATGCCAGATGCGAGAAAGAATTTCAACCCAAAGGACCCGAGAAGTTTCCCCGCTCTCAGAAACCCGGAAACGGAAGGGCCCACATGGCCGAGAAATCCCCTCGAATTCCACATGAAAATACCGGCCGCCCCCGGCTCCCGCTTGTTTGACAGGGTTCTGCAAAAATGGTAGTCTCCTCCACTGACAGTGAACAGGAGGCACGAGATATCTCTTCCCATGACATCCCCTCAGCCCAGACTCCTGATCGATAGAAAGACGATAGCCGAGATGGTTCTGGACCTGGCCAAGAGGATATCCCAGGACTACCGGGGGGAAGATCTGGTCCTTGTGTGCGTCCTTAAGGGTGCCTTTGTCTTTCTTTCGGATCTGATCCGGGCTTTGGATATACCAGTTGAAATCGACTTTGTTCGACTGGCTAGCTACGGATCGAAGCAGGTCTCCTCGGGGAATGTGAGAATCACCAAGGACATTGAAATCCCCATCGAGGACAAGCATGTTCTCATTGTCGAGGACATAGTCGATACAGGCCACACCCTGGCCCACCTGATAGAGAGACTCTCGCCCCGGCATCCCCGTTCGGTGAAGATCTGTACTCTTCTCGATAAGGAGGCCCGGAGGGAGGCCGACATAAGAGTCGACTACGGCGGGTTCAAAATAGAAGACCGCTTCGTCGTGGGCTACGGCCTCGACTTCGATGAGAAGTACAGGAGCCTGCCAGACATCTGCTACTTAGAGGAGCCGGAACCTTGAGAATCCTTGTTTCCCTCTGCCTTGCCCTTGTCCTGCTTCTTCCTGCAGCAGGTCTTCCCGGCCACAGCCGGGAGAAGGCTGCGGTCAGGCTTCTCGAGGACACCCGGTTCTTCCCCGTTCTGGCTGACCATATCGAAAAGGCGACCCGGGAGATCGTCGTTTCTATGTTCCTATTCAAGACAAAGCCGGGCCCCCCGAATCGCGCCAACTCGATTCTCGAGGACCTCATAATTGCGCGTAAGAGGGGGGTGAGAGTCTCCGTGCTGTTGGAGAGAACGGCCAGGGATAAGGATTCCCTGAATCGGGTGAATCTGGTCACCTCCAGGCGGCTGCGGCAGCACGGGATCCATGTCGTCCTCGATTCTCCTGAGAGAACCACACATACCAAGACTATCGTCATCGACAGGAGATTCGTCTTTATAGGTAGTCATAACCTCACCCAGAGCGCTCTCTCATACAACCACGAACTCTCGGTCCTGATCGACGACCCGGCTCTGGCAGAAGAGGTGATAAGGTATGTCAAGAGAATTACGGCCGAATGCCCGAATTGATCCGGGTCGGTCCGGGGGATTATGGGGCTGGGTGAGATTTCCAGGTCTTTGGAGGTTCCCGGCAGGAGAATGGGTATGAGGAGAAGACGCTTCCTGCCCCTGGTTGTCTCTGCGGTGCTCCTCGCCCTCTCTGCGGCGGGCTGTGCACCGAGGAAAAAGGTACCACACATGCCTCCTGTCGCCCCGCCTCCTGGTGCCAGAAAAGCCATGCCTCTGGCCATGGCCAAGGAGGCCGACGGGCTCTTCGCTCAGGAGAAGTTCCGGGAAGCGGCTGAGCTGTATGAGCGGGTAATTCAGAATTTTCCCCAGAGCCCGATCCTGAACGAGATCCGCTGGCGTCTGGCCCTCTGCTACCATCGTCTGGGCGATGCTGCACGAACCGAGCGAACCTTGAGGGATCTGGTGGGTCTCGATCTGCCAGTACCCAGAAAGGTGAAGGTTCTCTCCCTCATGGCTGAAAGCCATCGCGATTTGAAGAGACCCCTGGAAGCACTGAGGTGGTATCTTGCGGCTCTCAGGACCGCCGAGGCAGACCAACTCAAGGCAGAGGTCCGGGGGAGAATCCGAAAACTCCTGTCGGAAGATACTACGGAAACCGAACTCAGAGAGGTCTCTTATATATACCCCCGCACCTACCCCGCGGGGTACGCCAAATTCCTCCTCGCCCAGCGTCTCTTTAGGGCAGGAAGGATCGAGTCCAGCCGAAAACTGCTCTCCGAGGTTCTCCGCTTTTATGGCGAGGAGGATTTTTCCCCGGAGGTCGAGGCTTTTCTCGGAGAGCTCGAACAGTTCGTTCCGGATCAGTATGTCCTGGGGTGCATCCTCCCTCTAAGCGGGCGAGGAGCTTCCCTCTCCGGCGAACCCTCTCTGCGGGGACTCGAGCTTGCCGTTCACGCCTTTGAACCCGATTACAATGATCTCAATCTCCGCCTCGTTATCAAGGATTCCCGCGCCTCCCCTGGAAGGGCGGCAGAAGCCGTGGAGGAGCTTGTACGGGAGGAAGGTGTTCTCGCCATCATAGGTCCCCTTTTCCGCGGTACCTCCGAGGCTGCGGCGGCCAAGGCCCAGGAGCTCAGGGTTCCTCTTATAACGCTGACCACAAAAGAAGATATAGCCCAACAGGGTGACTTCATTTTCAGGAACGGCCTGTCCTACACCCTCCAGATCCGGCTGCTGGTGACCTATGCCATGGAGGGTCAGGGATTGCGGCGGTTTGCTGTCTTCTACCCGGAAGACGGTTACGGCAAGGCGCTGAGCAGCCTTTTCATCGACGAGGTCTACCGCCAGGGAGGAGAGGTGGTGGCCCTGGAGAGCTATCAGGATACCCAGATGGATTTCGGCCGTGAGATCAAGCGGATGGTCAAGATCGAAGAAAAGGAGTCCACCGGAAGGGGGCAACAGACATACTACCGTCCCGTAATCCAATTCGACGCCATTTTCATACCCGATCAGGCGGATCGAATCGCCCTGATCGCTCCCCAGTTGGCTTTCTACAACGTCTACGGCGTGACGCTTCTCGGGACAAACGCGTGGCACAACCAGGAGTTGCTGGAAAAGGCTGGCAGATTCATTCAAGGAGCGCTACTGGTGGACGGTTTCTTCGGAGAAAGCCAGTCTCCTGGTGTGGTCGATTTTGTGGACCGATACCGGGGAACATTCTCAGAAGATCCAACCATTCTGGCTGCTCAGGCTTATGACGCCGCAGCAATCGTCATAAGCCTCCTGGAGGACCACCCCATTCTCTCCAGGGAGGCGATGCGGGACGAACTCCTTCAGGCCCGAAATTTCTCCGGGGTCTCCGGTTTCAGGGGGTTTGACGCCACGGGGAATGCCAAGAAGAGTCCCTTCCTTCTCACGGTCCAGGGAAATGCCTTTAATGAGGTGCCATCACATCTAGTGGAGGAGATCGGCCAGGACTAGACCGGCCGCCAATCCGAGCGATGATCTCTAGAAGAGGAACCGAGGTAAGGCCCTTCATGGTCATGGAGGTCATGGAAAAGGCCGAAGAGATGGAGAGGAACGGGAGGGAGGTGATCCATCTCGAGGTGGGGGAACCGGATTTTGATACCCCACAGTGTATCAAGGAGGCCTGCTTGCTGGCCATGAGGGAGGGGAAAACCCATTACACGGGGAGCCTCGGTCTTGTAGAACTGAGGGAAGCCATCTCGAGTCATTACCGGCAGCGTCACGGTGTGGAGGTCTCCCCGGATCAGATCGTCGTGACATCGGGGACCTCGCCGGCCATGCTTCTTGTCTTTTCCGTCCTCCTGGAGCGAGGGAGGGAGGCCATCATTCCAAATCCCTACTACCCATGCTATCCCAATATTCTCCGCTTCGTCGATGCCACGCCCGTCCCGGTCGATGTCTTCGAGACAGAGGGCTTCCAATACCGGTTGGACAGGGTTCGAGCCGCAATGACCGGGGAAACCAGAGCCATTGTGATCAACTCGCCTTCCAATCCTACAGGCCATGTCATGAGTCCTGAAGGGATGGCCGAGTTGTGCCGATTGGGACCCCATATCGTCTCCGACGAGATCTATCATGGGCTGGTGTATGAGGGGGAGGACCATACGATTCTTGAGTTCACTGACAGGGCCTTTGTGATCAACGGGTTCTCGAAGCTCTATGCCATGACCGGCTGGCGCCTCGGATATGTCATCGCTCCCAAACCGTTTGTCCGACCCCTGCAGAAACTCCAACAAAACCTCTTCATCTCGGCCAACTCGATGGCCCAGTGGAGTGCCATCGCGGCGCTGAAACACGCAGAAGCCGACGTCGGGGCCATGGTCCTAAGGTACAACAAGAGGCGGATTCACATCCTGAAAAGGCTGAAGGAGCTGGGGTTCGGCATTGCCACGGAGCCCACAGGTGCCTTCTATGTCCTTGCCAACGCGAGGAAATTTACCAGGAATTCCTATGAGTTCGCCTTTGACATGCTTGAAAAGGCCGGTGTGGGAGTCGCCCCCGGGATCGATTTCGGAAGCAACGCCGAGGGATATCTCCGCTTCTGCTACGCCAATTCCATGGAGAAGATCGAACAGGCCATGGAGCGAATCGGTACCTACCTGGAAAGAACCTGCAAGACTCAGGGGTGAGGGGCTGCCGTCCGCGACTATCGGCAGACCGACCGGGGGACGCCGCTGTTGTTCCCTTCTTCACGAATCCTTTTGCTCAACAGGTGGGCCTGCCGGAGGGGTTCCGGTATCCTGTACCGTCCGGTTGTCTCGAGGACCAGCCTCACCGCTCCCTCAAGATCTATGCGAAAACCAGGGGAGACGTAGACGGGCTTGATCCCGGTGCGGGTTCTCACTACAGCCCCCACGGTTCTCCCCTCCCAAGCCAAAAGCTCAAAATCTCCCCTTCCAGGCCCCACCTCACCGTGGAATCCCAGAAGTCTCTTCTTCGCACACCCGACAGAAGGAGAACCGAGCAGAAGCCCCAGGTGGGAGGCAAGCCCTACCCCTCTGGGATGGGCGATCCCCTGGCCATCGAAAATCCATACATCCGGAGGCTGATGGATTCGTCTGGCCACTTCCAGCAGGATGGGACATTCCCGGAAACCGAGAAGACCTGGAATGTAGGGGAAGGCGACTCGCCCCGTCTCCCAGGCCTGATCCACCAGGACAAGGTCGGGAAAGGAAAGGACAACCATGGCACCGAAGAGCCGGTCCTCTCCTCTGGCATAGGAGACATCAGCCCCGCCCACCCACCGGATCCTTCCAGCCATAGGGGCCAGGCAGATCCGATCCTTCAGGCCTTCCTGAATGGCAGATGCCTCCCGGGGGGTCACGTTCCAGGAGTGAAGGATCTCTGGTTCCATGGACTGCCGGTACTGCCGGGCAAGGGGGCGACCCCGGGACACCTCTGGATACCCCCGAGGTCAGCCCTTTCTCTGGCCGAGGGGAGCACCCCCTCTCACGGGCTCGAATATCGATGCCTGAAGGGTCATGTCCAGGTAGGGTTCCCCCTTTCTTTTGACAATATTGAGTCTCCTGATTCGAATCGGCTGGGAGGACTGCTCGACCTGGTAGAGATATTCAACCAACTCTTTGAGGGTGAGACCCTCGAGCTTCATCTCCACAGAGGATTCCTGGTACTTCTCGTTCCCAGGCATGACAAGGGGCTTCATGTAGGCGATCTGCTTCTTGATACCCTTCTTGACGGCGAGATTCTCCAGGAAAGAAAGAAGAGAGAAACCCGGCGCTGACCGCACCATCTTCTCAAGGGCTTCGGCCTTCTCTTTCAAACTGAGATATTCCGCCTGGAGAGCCAAGACCTCTGCCAACTCTTCGGTCTTCCTGGCGATCCTCCGGTCGAGCCGCTCCATGGCGCTCATGTATGGAGAGACGACCAGAAGGTAGGCGAGGAGAGCGACGATAGAGACCCCTCCCGCAAGAATGGTCCTTCTCTCTCTCGGGTTGACTCTGATCATCTCTTCTCCCCCAGTGGGGATGGAAGTGATATGGAAAGCCTGAAATCCACCTTGTTGTCCTTTACGTTCACCTTGGCGTTGGAGAGGGATATCTTCTCGAAGAGACCGAATCCCTGGAGTGCTTTCACGATCCTGTCCACGGACTCAAAGGAGTCGGTCCGGCCACTGAGGCGGATCTTCTCCGCGTCAAAGGAAAAGGTGTCGATCTCCACGTCGACCCCCGCCGGAGCCTTCTCGGTAACCCCCCGGATCAGGTCGAGTGCGGTGGCGGGCAATCCTCCCAGGGAAAGAAGAGCCCGGGACTCCTTACGAAGCTCCAGGGTCTTGCTCCTCATGTACTGACTCCCCCCCCGAATCTGTTTCATGCCGGGAAAGGTCTCCCTGAAAACCCTTTCAATCTCGCTTTTCAATTCCAAGTAACGCTGCTTCTTTACCATATACCTGTTGAGGCCATCGTATGCGAAGAGGGCAAGAATAAGAGCGAGAAAGATCCCCACGTAGACCATCTTCCCCTTCATCCCCTTGATCTCGCTCCGAAAGGCGAACTCGTCCTTCAGAAAATTCACCTGAGAGAACCTGCCGTCAGCGGCTGCACGCAGGCCCAAACCGTAAGCTTGAGCCATGAGGCCCATGTTCTGGGGATCCACCACCCCCTTTAATGAAGAAACAGGGGGAAGAGGGGCCGCCGGAACGCTCATCTTTTCGGAGACATAGTCCGAGAGGTTCGCCAGCCGGGCCGTTCCGCCGCAGAGGAAGACGTGACTCACCTGCTTCTGGGTCTCCGCCTCGAAGGCATAGAACGTGCGCCCTATCTCCTGGAGCAGCTGAGCGATGATCGACTCCACGGCAGAGCAGAGCCGCCTCTGTTCATGACTCGAAGGGACCCTGTCCTTCACGGGCAGAAAGGCCTCGGCCCGTTTCAGCCCTTCGGCTTCCTCCTCCGACATGCCAAACTCTCCCTCAATGGCACGATTGATAGCCCTACCCCCGATAGGAATGGAACGGCCGAATCCGAAAGACCGGCCGTCCACGACGCAGACCGATGTCTTGGAGGCTCCGATATCGACGATGGCGTAGCACCCTTCGGCCCCCTCGAGCCCACCCTGGGAGAGATTGAAGAGAGCCATGAAATCCATATCCACGATCCTGGGCTTGACACCTCCCATGGCAAGGGCCGCCAGAGTCTCTCTCAGAAGGTCTTTCCGCACAGCACCAGCCAGAACCCTCGTCTTGCCTCCCTCCTGCCCCAGGATGTGATGAGAGATCACCACCTCCTCGAGAGCAAAGGGGATATGCCCTTCAACCTCGAAGGGAATCACCCTGACGATCTTCCTGCGGTCAGTAAAGGGAAGGGTGATGATTCTGGTAGACAAGACGAGTCCCGGCAGAGAGACGACGACCCAATCACTCTTCAATCTGTTTACCGAGAAGAGCCTCTCCACTGCCCCGGCCACACGCTCTTCGTAAGCCAGGGATTCGTCAGGCTCTATGGCCTCGTGGAAAAACCCGGCTACCTCAAAGCCTCTCCAACCTTGGCGCAACACCACAGCCTTGATCGAGTCGGCCCCCATATCGAGGCCGATGGCCTGCGGGCTCATGACTCAACGCCACCTTTCAAAGACCTTTCCACGCGGACAGAAGCCCCCCTGCCCACACCCAGCTTGCTGCAGGCACTCCTCCTCTTCATGGAAATCTCCAGAAACCCTGAGCTCCCGAAGATGCCAAAGACCTCATCTTCCTCCCCCTCCTCGTAGCTCTCGCGGAGACCCGCCACCCGCTCGCTCCCTATCCAGATCCTCTTGTCACCCCCACCGACAAAGGACTTGAAAGCATCCTCTGAGATGTTGGTGACAAGGTTCCCGAAACGATCGACATGGATCACCTCTCCCCAGACGGCATCGCCCCTGACACGGGGACGAGGAATCCTCATGACTACCCCTCTTTGCACGGGTGGGCCCAAGGCGTCAACAGCCACTCCCAGAGAGAGAAAGGCAGCGGCAGGGGCAAAGATGTCCCTGCCGTGGAAAGTCCGGCTGACAGAGGGCGCCATGAACCTCGGGTTCTCAAGAGCCACTGTCCGGAGAACGGTCTCCCTCTCGTAGACGATGCTAAATATGCCGTTGTCGGGACCTACGTAGTAACCCCGCGAGGTTTCAACGACTATTGGCCTCCTCTGGCTGCCCACTCCCGGATCCACCACGGCAACGTGGATCGTACCGGAAGGGAACCAGCCCGACGCATCGGCCAACACGAGGGCGCCCGCCGTTATGTCGTGGGGCTCGATCTCGTGACTGATATCCACCAGAACAGCCCTGGGATTGATCCCGAGAATCACTCCCTTCATGGCTCCCACGTAACCATCCTGGTAACCAAAATCGGTTAGGAGGGTAATAATGCGACTCACGACACCCGGCTCATCAAGGCTCTGATGGTTCTCTCAAAGGGCTCCCTCAGGATGTCTGTTTCCGTGATGATTCCATCAACGTATCGACAGGGGGTGACATCAAAGGCGGGATTGAACACCTCTACACCGCTGGGAGCAATGGGTTGATGAAATATTTCGGTGATCTCCTCAGGGGCCCGTTCCTCAATAGGAATCTGGCTTCCCTCCGGGAGGTTTACATCTATCGTCGAAACCGGCGCCGCCACGTAGAAGGGGATCCCATGGACATGCGCCAGAGTTGCGAGACTGTAAGTACCTATCTTGTTGGCCACATCGCCATTGCCTGCAATGCGATCCGCTCCGACCAGGACAAGATCGATCAGGCCCTTCTGCATAACACAGCCTGCCATGCTATCCGTGATGAGGGTTACGGGAATCCCGTCGTGGCTCAGTTCCCATGCGGTAAGGCGAGCTCCCTGGAGGCGCGGTCGAGTCTCGTCTACAAAAACCCTAACTCTCTTACCCTCTGCAACGGCCGCCCTGATCACTCCCAAGGCCGTGCCGTATCCTGCTGTCGCCAGGGCCCCTGCATTGCAATGGGTCAACACGGTGTCCCCGTCTTTGATCACAACTCTTCCCACCTGCCCGATCAGCCTGTTGGTCTCCACGTCCTCCCTCAGTATGGCGAGGGCCTCGTCTTCCAACCGCCTGACGGCCTCATCGATCCCCTCAGGCCTTGGGGAATGCAAAATCCGCTCCATCCGACCGATGGCCCAGAAGAGGTTGATAGCCGTGGGCCTCGCTCCACCCATGGTCTTACAGAGTCCCTTGAATCGACGGAGAAAGCCCTCCATCTCACGGGCCCTGATCTGCCTCGCCCCCAGGGCCAGACCCAGTGCCGCAACCACCCCGATAGCCGGCGCCCCGCGGACGGTCATATTCCGGATAGCTTCCACCACCGCGTCAAAATTCCAACATTCCACGTAGACCTGCTCCCGGGGGAGCCTCCTCTGATCAAGCAGAACCACATGATCTTCTTTCCATTCAATGGTGCGAAAAGACATGGGACCGGTGCTTTCCTCTCTTTTCCCTATCCTGTAAGCTTCTTCTTTAGAATTTCGTTCACGAGCCGCGGATTTGCCTTGCCCTGGGTCTCCTTCATCACCTGGCCCACAAGGAAACCGAAGACCTTCTCCTTGCCCTTCCTGTATGCCTGAACAAGGTCGGGGTTTGCCTCCAAAACCCGCCCGATAGTCTCCTCGATCACCCCGGGATCCGTGACCTGGACAAGCCCCTTTTCCCTGACCACACGGGAGGCGTCCTTCCCGGTCAGGTACATCTCCTCAAAGACCGCCTTGGCGATCTTTCCGCTTATGGTCCCATCCCCTATCAACCGAAGCAGTTCTCCAAGGAGGGAGGGAGTCACGGGGGAGTCCCCGACCTCCCGGTTGTCCCTGTTGAGCAACCCGAGAAGTTCGCCCATGACCCAGTTGCTCACCGTTTTGGGCTCTGGGAATTCAGCCACACAGGCCTCGTAGTAATCGGCAAGGGCCTTGGAACTGGTCAGGACTCCGGCATCATACTCCGGGATCTCATACTGCCTGACAAAACGCCTTCTTTTTTCCACGGGAAGTTCGGGAAGTCCTTTCCGGATCTCCTCTACCCACTGGCCGTCGATCACCAGGGGCAAGAGATCCGGGTCAGGGAAATACCGGTAGTCCTGGGCCTCCTCCTTGCCCCTCATGGCCACGGTGATCGAACGATGGGGGTCCCACAGCCGGGTCTCCTGGACCACTTGCTCGCCTGCCTCACACAACTCGATCTGACGTTCTATCTCGTAATCCAGCGCCTTCTCCACGTGACGAAAGGAGTTCATGTTCTTCAGCTCCGTCCGAACCCCGAATGCCTCCTGCCCGCGAGGCCGGACAGACACGTTGGCGTCACAGCGAAGGCTCCCCTCCTCCATCTTCCCGTCGCATATCTCCAGGTACTGGACGATGCTGCTAAGGGTCCTCAGATAGTCGCCCGCTTCACGGGCGGTACGGATGTCCGGAGCGCTCACTATTTCGATCAGGGGAACTCCCGTCCTGTTGAAATCGACAAGACTCCCCTGGCCCGCCCCCGTGGATTCCTCCTGATGGATGAGTTTCCCCGCATCCTCTTCCAGATGGACCCGGATGATGCCGACTCTCCTGGTCTCTCCATCCGCGAAAACCTCCACATAGCCCTTTTCGGCCAGGGGCATCTCATACTGGGATATCTGGTAACCCTTGGGCAGGTCAGGATAGAAATAGTTCTTCCTTGCAAAAAGACTCCTTCTGGCAATGGTGCAATGCGTGGCCAGCCCCATCCTGATGGCGAACTCAACGGCCTTACGGTTCACCACTGGAAGCGAACCGGGAAGGCCCATGCAGACCGGACACGTGTGGGAGTTAGGCTCTGCACCGAAGGCCGTGGCACAGGAGCAGAAGATCTTCGATTCGGTAAGCAGTTGGGCATGAACCTCGAGCCCGATGACAGCCTCATACTCCATGAAGGAGTCTCCTGGGTTTGAGTTTCCAAGATTAATTACTCCAAACTCCGGGGTCTTGTCAAACCATCCACTCCTTGACAAAGCCGGGCTTGTTCATTACCTTGGGATCGTATCCTACAGGAGGAGAAGGTGCGCCATGCGAAAAACCCTGCTCAGTCTAGCCCTTGCTCTGATACTTTGCCATCCTCCCCTTGTTCACGGAGGCCGGGAATCTTCAAAACCACGGAAAGTCGAACTGACCCTGAGAAAGGCGATTCTTCTGGCCCTGTCGAACAACATAGACATCAAGATCGAGCGGCTCCGGCCCCAGGTCGCCCAGACCGACGTGGAGGCCCAGGAATCCGTCTTCGATCCCGCAGTCACCGCAGATGTCTCCCAAAGCGCTTCGCGTCGGCAAACCGACGTTGCGGTATTCCTCACAGGGTCAGCCGAACCGTTCCAGAACAGCGTCAACATAGGAGCAGGAATCGGCAAGAAGCTGTCCACGGGTGCCAAGGCTGAACTGAGGTTCGGGAACGATCGTCTCAACTCCAACTCTTTTCTTCAGCGGTTCAACCCCTCATGGGACAATGAATTGAGCCTGTCGGTGGCCCAGCCCCTGCTCAGAGACTTCGGCCGAGAGTTCAATCTGGCACCGATTAAGATCGCCAAAAACAACAAGCATATCTCGGACATACAGTTCAGGAAACGGGTGATCGATATAGTCACCGAGGTCAAGGAGGCCTACTGGGACCTCGTCCGTGCCATTGAGCTCCTCCGTGTGAGCAAGCAATCCGTCCAGCTCGCCCGGGATCTCCTGGAGATCAACAAGGCGAAAGTGGCCGTGGGCCAGCTGGCCCCTATCGACATGATCGAGGCCGAGGCAGGAGTCGCGGCAAGAGAGGAGGCGGTCATCCTCGCCGAAGACAGGATCGGCGACGCGGAAGACCGCCTGAAGAGTCTCCTCAACCCCAACGGAGGGCTTCCACTGCTATCTCTCTCGGTGACCCCCGTGGACCGGCCAAAGGAGACGGCCGTACGGCTCTCCCTCGCCCGTGAGATCGAGACAGCCCTCAAGAACAGGCCCGACTACCTCCAGGCCAAGACAGAACTGGAGAACCGCCTCGTGACCGTCAAACTCGCCAAAAACCAGATCCTGCCCCGGGTGGATGTGGTGGCCACTGCAGGGGTCAGCGGCCTTGCCGGGACTTATCAGGAGGCCATAGACGAGATGGACGGTGATTTCTACGACCTCCGTATCGGTCTCCGGTTCGAATATCCCTTGGGCAACAGGGCTGCGAGAAGCCGACTTCTCCGTCGTGAGCTGGAACAACAGGAAGTGGAACTCAGACTGGAAAACCTCAGGAAGGATATTGCTCTCCAGGTTAGGGAGGCAATCAGACAGGTGGAGACCGATTTCAAGAGAATCAAGACGACCCGTGTTGCCCGGCGATTGGCCGAGAAGAAGCTGGAGGCCCAACAGGCTAAACACGATGTGGGGATCGCCACCACAAAGGACGTATTGGATTTTCAAGTCGACCTCGCCTTCGCTCAAAGCCGGGAGCTGGAAGCCATCATCGATTACAACAAATCCCTAGACAGGTTCTATCAGTTGTTGGGTACCACTCTGAAGGTGAACGGTATCAGGGCAGAGATGCTGGAGAGGGATTAGGATGCCCGGAGAGACCGACGCCGGAGTGTTTCAGGAGTTCATGGAGGGGCGTACCTCCGTCTTGGCAGAGGTTCGTTTTTTGAAATCGATTCACAACCGGGGATTCAGGAAGGTGGGCGAGGTTCTGGAGAAGGCCTGGATCGATCCAACCCGTTGTGGGAGAGGCAATCTCCGACTCTTCTCGGTCAGCGGAAGGGCGGATCGCCGTTTCGTTGTCCGCCACTACACTCACGGCGGTATACTCCGCCGTGTTCTTGGAGATCGTTTTCTCCAGAAGTCCAGGCCCTTCGTGGAGACGATTACGACCGAGAAAATCCGAACCCTCGGCATTCCCACCGCCCGCGTGGTAGCTGCCCTCACCTACCCCAGCCGGGGGCCCTTCTACCGTGGCGAGTTGATCACGGAGGAGATCCCGGGAGCATTGGACCTGGTCTCTCTTCTCTCGAATATGAGGAGAGCCCCTTTCCAGAAGCGGGCCGGCCTCTGGCGTGAGGCAGTGAAGCGGGCCGGCCGCGCGGTGCGACTCATGCACGACCGGGGAGTCTATCATGGCGACCTCAACCTGAAAAACATTCTGGTCCGAAACCCATACGGCTCCTGCCCGGAGATCTATATCATCGACTTCGATCGCTCCAAGATCCAGGACTCCCTCTCCACAGAAGAGAGGATGAAGAACCTCCTCCGCCTGGACCGATCAGCGGAAAAGTGGAAGACAAGGGGCATTCCCATCAGTAATTCGGACAAGGCGCGTTTCTTCCGGGCCTATGCGAAAGGAGACCCAGACCTGCTCCGTGCCATGAGGCGTCATCTGAAAAAGGCACGGCTCCTCCGCTACTGGTACCGCTTGGGCTGGGCGGCAGACCGCCTTTTCAACCCTTCAACCCCGTCTTCTCTCGATACCTAGGACCCGGCCTTCCAGGCTCCGGTCTTGACCAGACAGACTCCCGCAAGGCGGATTCCTATGCCGGCCTACTTACACAGCCCGCCGCCTCTTGGGAATCGAGATGCCGAACTTCTTGATCTTGTAGTTGATGACCCGGCCACTGATACCGAGCATCTGTGCAGCATCCTTTTGGACCCAGTTGCACTTCTTCAAGGCTTCGACAACAAGCCGCCTTTCGTGCTCCTTTAGCACCGTCTCCTGTGAGGGACCGGCATCCTGAGGCTTCATCTCGAGGGGTCTCCGGAAGTCCGTAAGAATCAGGTCTGTATGCGTCAAATGATCCTCCCTCGCCATCACAACCGCCGCCTCGATGACGTTTCGCAGTTCCCGGACGTTCCCCGGCCAGTGGTAGTCGAGAAACATGGCCATCACATCCCGATCTATGGCCACAACGGATTTCCCCATCTTCTTTGAGAACTCCCTCAGGAACTGGTTCGCCAAAAGGGGTATATCCTCCCGGCGCTCCCTCAGGGGAGGCATCAGGATGTTGAGAACGCTGAGGCGGTAGAAGAGGTCCTCACGGAATTTACCCTGGCCCACCATCTCCCTCAGGTTCCTGTTGGTCGCGCCTATGACCCGGCAATCCACCTTCTTGACCCGCACGTCCCCCACCGGTTTGATCTCCTGTTCTTCCAGGACCCTGAGCAGGCGGGTCTGCATCTCACTGCTGATGTTGCTGATCTCATCGAGGAAGATGGTACCCTGATGGGCCACCTCAAAGAGCCCCTTCTTCGTCGAATTTGCACTGGTGAATGCACCCTTGACGTGTCCGAAGAGTTCACTTTCAAGGAGGCTCTGCGGAGTCGCCCCGCAGTCGACCGTTACAAACTTCTCGTCCCTCCTCCGTCCCTCGTAGTGAATGATCTTGGCCGCGAGTTCCTTGCCCGTGCCGCTCTCTCCCTCAATCAAAACCGTCGAATCGCTCCGTATGATCCTTTCAAGCATGCTCACAAGGGTTTTCATCTTTGGACTCTTGGCACACAGAGAATTCAGACTGTACTCCCCCGCTATGCGCTGTCTCAGCTCCTTGACCTCTGTAGCCAGCCGTGTCTTTTCGAGGGCCCGCTCTACTCGAAAGAGGAGTTCCCTGCTATCAAAAGGCTTGGTCAGGTAGTCAAAGGCCCCGTCCTTCATGGCGGAAACCGCTCCGTCTATGGTCCCGTAAGCCGTCAGCATGATGGTCTGGACATTTCCATTCAGGGCCTGAACCCGCTTCATCAACTCCAACCCGCTCATGTCCGGCATCTTTACGTCCGTGATCATCACGTCGTAATGGTTCCCCCTCCATCTCTTAAGGGCTTCGGGGCCACTGTACGCCACCTCTACGTCAAAATCCTGAGACTGGAGCCGGGCTCTAACGACCTGGACAATGTTTCTGTCATCGTCCACTACAAGAATTCGCGCTCGCGCCATGGAACCTCTCCTTGTGGACTCAACTGAGACCCATCCGTTTTTTCTTTATCTCTCTATGAATCTCTTCCAATTTCCTAAGTTTCATCTCGAGGTTTTTGACCTCTTTATCCCTCAACCGAATCGATTTTTTCAAGGCCCGGATTTCTTCTTTCATCTCTGAAAGCCGCTTCTTCTGTCTCCTAGCGAGCCGAGCCATCTCCTGGGCCTGAGACACCGCCGAATTCATCTTGAGGCGAATCGCCTCGTTCTCCCTCTCCAGAGCCCTCAGGGTGGATAGGATATCTGAGAGACCCGCCGCGACATAACCGGAAATCCGGCCGAAATCGCCTTCGGGAAACTCCTGGCTTCCACGGAGCAGCACGTTCTGCCCCCGATTCCACCGGTCTTTGTCGTTCTTGTCAAGAAGGATAGTCAATCCGGAAAGGAACAGCGCCTTTTGACGGAGCGCCGGACGCTTGGATTCTGCATAAATCCAGTCAAAAAGCGTTCGAGAGGAGAAGAGATTGCCCTTGTTCAGTTCCTCCTCCGCCAACTCCATCTGCCGCTTCAACCGATGCTCCTTCTCGCCCTCCGTGATCGCTCTGTTGACCTCGACACACCCCTGGCCCGATATCGTGAGACCCAAGAAAACCAGAAGGATCTCCGTCAGCCGCAACAGGGTCCTTCCTCCAAGAATCCCTCTCCTTCCTTCCTCCATTTCGCGCCCCCCTCACTCCTGAACCGGCAGAGTAAAATAGAAAGAGGTCCCCTGTCCTGCCGCACTGGTAAACCAGATGCTGCCGCCATGGGCCTCTACGATCCGCTTGGAAATACTCAGTCCCAAGCCGCTTCCCTTCCTACCCTTTCCCTTCCCGCTCCTGGCCTGATAGAACTTATCGAATATGTATCTCTTCTCCTCTTCTCCGATTCCCTCTCCATTGTCCCGCACCATGACCCTCACGAACTTCCCCCTACTCTTCATCTCTCCCCCATGGACCGCTCCGTCCACCCCTTTTTCGTTCGAGACCTCTGCCACGATCCCGATCTCGCCCCCCTCGGGGGTAAACTTGATTGCATTGTCGATGAGATTCGTGAGAACCTGATCCACCCGAATCCCATCGGCTGCAACCATAGGCAGGTCAGGCGCCACGACTACGTCGGTTTTGATCTTCTTATCTACAAGCAGGGGCCCGAGCTTCTTCAAGTTGCTATCGATAATCTCACCTATGTCTATGGGAAACTTTTCGATCGGCAGCCGGCCCGCCTCGAGACGGGAGAGATCGAGCAGCTCGTTCACAAAACCGATCATCCGCTCGACCTCTTGACTGATTATGGAAAGAAATTCCCTCTGCTTGTCGCTGATCTCCCCCAAGACCTCGTCTTTCAGGAGGCTAACCGCTTCCCTCATAATGCTCAGAGGAGTTCGAAGCTCGTGGGAGAGAAGAGAGATGAAATCAGATTTCATTTCGTCGAGTTCTTTGAGCCTGGTCGCCATTTCATTGAAGCTCCGCGCCAGGCTTCCAAGCTCGTCCTGGGTATGAACCGGAACCTTGTAGTCGAATTCACCCTTCGAAACATGATCGGTCGCCTTCTCAAGCAACTGCACGGGCCGGCTTATCGTCTGCCTCAAATAGAAGTAGCTGAGCACCCCTATCAGGATGGACAGGCTGGAGATGAAGAGCGCCAACTTTCCTGCAATTGCCCCCTTGGCTTCCAGTTTCGATAGGCTGGCGTCGATGTTTTCCTCGTTCACCACGAGTACCCGGTCAATCGTCGAAATTATCTCATTGGCAATATCCTCGTTGAGATTGGAGACCGAAGCGAGCTTCTTCACCCCTTCCTCTCCTCCCACCGAAATGGCATTCTCGACTATATACCGGTAAGTTCCAAAAAGCCCGCTGGTTCTTTCTATCTGATCAGCCACCTGGGGCTCCTTGATCAGTCCCTTAAGACTCTTCAAGGTCGCTTCGAACTCTCCTGCGGCTTCCATGAACACCTTCTTGTATTCGTCTTCCTGGAGAACGATAAACTTCTTCTCGCTCTCTTCCATGGACAAAACCAGCTCCTGGAGTTTCTTTGCCCGGGACCTGATCGTGTTGTTCCTGAAAACCACGGTCTTGGAAATCTGATTCAGCTGATAGATCGTAATGATCGAGAAGACACTAACAACCAGAACCATCAGGATGACGATGGAACTGCTGATGAGCATCCTCTTTGGAATGGTAAGTCCCATCTCTGTCCCAAGAGGAAAACGGAGGGAGTAGGTTCGTCGACAGAATTGTAAGTCACGGGGGCCCGGCTGTCGAGCCCCCATTCTTCACAGCCTGGAGGCCCCAGCGCAGTTCGCCCCGCGCGGATTCTCCAACAACGCCTGAGTAACTTAAGACAAGCTTACGATTTTGTCAAATCGGAAACAACCCTCGCTCGGCTATCCTAAGAAGAACCCCTCTCTCCGTGGGTGTCATCCAGGGAGGCTCCAGAGTCTCATCAGGCAGGTCAAAGAAAATCTGGCTCCGGGTAGGAGAGGCGGAGAACTACGTCCAATCCGTTTGTCTTACCGGTTTCGGTCTCTTTGAAAGTCGCTTGCCAGAATCGAAACAAAACACCCCCCTCCCCCACCACCCTCAGGTTGCCGGAAGGGGTCATCCTGGTCTTCATCCGAATAGGCGATCGCGGAGACCTCCCTGGAGAAACCACTCTCATTTCCCGCCTTGTCGTAAGCCGTTATGGTGACAAAGTATCTGGTCCCGTCCAGGAGGTTCTCCAGGCGAAAGCTGTTCGTCTTCCCCGCGTCGAGGCAGCCTGCGTACTGCCCGGACGAAGTCCCGTAATAGACCCTGTAGCCCGCAAGGTCCGGTTCCTCGTTGGGGCTCCAAGCCAGATCGAGATGAGCTGCACCTGCTGTGAATGGGGAAAGCAAGAAGAAAATAATCGTCAGAATCCTTCTCATCTCTGCCCCTTGGATGGTCAAGCCGACTCTCCGCTCAGAACCGAAGAGAAAGCAAAGGGGATACCGGAAGGAATCCACCGACAAGAGAGATTCTCACCCTAAGAGATTCGGTTGTGATTGCCAGAACTTACCGAACACTCCTCCCTTTGTAAACAGACTGCTCCAACACGTGAGAAGAGCAGTCGATTTCATAAATGGAAAAAAGGACTTACATAAATGTAGCAACGACCATCGGGCCCCGTGCCGGTCTCCGCTGATTTCGGCCGGCCCGTGCAAGAAAGCCACACGAGTCCTCACCCCGTACAGGCCCAACCCTTCAAGGCGCTCTGCCGAAAGGACATCGACCCGCCCCACATCACAGATATCCGAGATCTTCCAGATGCCTTCGAATGATCTCCTCCTCATCCGGCGAGTAGTCCTTGCCCTGAGGCTGCGGTCCGGGAACCTTGCCGGAGCTGATCCGGCTGGCCTCTCCCAGGATGGACCGGCCTACCATGTCGGAAGGAACCGGGATTCCGAAGAAATCCAAAATAGTCGGAGCCACATCATATAGGGAGAGACCATCGAGCCTCTTACGCGCTGCAAGGGGAGTCGCCTTCCTGCTCGCCGAATCTCCCCGGAAAACAAAGATCCCTTCCTGGGCATGATTCGCATCATCTGGCCCCGTATCGTTCTCGTAGAGATAGATTTTCTTGTGGCCGACGGTACCTGCCCCCCTCCAACTCAGATCCCCGAAACATACGAGCAGGTCCGGAGGGATGTTTTCCACCGAGCGATAGATCTCCTCAGGCCTCAAGACCCGGACCCTATCGGGTCCCGACTCGTTGCCTTCCAGGGATTCCATCTCTCCCTTAAGCTGATCCCGAAACCTATCTAAATCCTCCTGGGGAAGGATTCCTTGGGGCTCCCTACCCTTGACGTTCAGAAAGATTCGCGAGTAGTATCCCCCCTCACCCCATGCCAGTGTCCGCTGCCAGTCTATCATATCCTCGGTCAGGCGGGTGGGGCTGTCCGGTTCCACCTTCAGTCGCAGATAGCCTTGCCTGATCAACCACTCGTTGATGCAGACGGCGCCGTCCATCCTTTTCGCACCATGATCCGAGACAACCATGACGGCCACATCTGATTCCACACCTGCGAGCAGGTCTCCTATCTGCCGGTCTATCTCTTGGTAATAGCGCTTAATGACATTTCTGTAAGGACTCCCAGGGTCATAGAGACGGTGCTCTTTGTCCTGAAATCGCCAGAAGCCGTGATGAATCCGGTCGATCCCCATTTCAACAAACATGAAGAAATCCCACGGATTGTGCTCCAGGTAGTGCCTTACAACCTTGAATCGCCTCCGAGTCATCAGATAGATCTCATCCAGCAACGCCCCCTTGTCCTGCCTCCGGAAATTCCTGACATCGAACATATAGTCGCCATCAGCTATCCTGTCCAACTCGGCCTTGACCTCGGCAGGGTAGGTGTATTGAACCGATTTGTCGGGAGCGAGGAAGGAGGCAACCATTATCCCCCTCAGGGGTTTTGGCGGAAACGTCTGGGGGATGCCGATCAGGATCGATGTGAGACCCGCATCGTCGAGATACTCCCAGACCATCCTCTCTCTGATATGGGTGGAATTGGGAATGTAGAGGTTTCCGTACCTGTAACTCTTCCGGTTCCTGAAACCGTAAATTCCCAACTGTCCGGGATCCTTGCTGGAGAGCATACAGATCCAGGCAGGAACCGTGATGGGGGGAATGGTACTCGTCAGTACACCGTAGGTTCCCTCCTCCATCAGCCTGTCCAGGACGGGAAGATCACGCGGCCACTCATCAAAAACGTACTGGGGAGTGGCGCAGTCGAGTCCTATGACCAGTAGTCTCGCCATTATTGAGACCTTCCCCGCGTGTCTCCCACCTGGCACAGGGCGGAGACACCAGAGCCCTTTGTTCTGTCTACGTCAGGGCTTCCTGATAATACCTTTCTCCTCGAGATAACACATTACCCTCTCTGCGCTCTCCTCTACACGCTCCCTGTCGGTGTGAAGGATGATCTCAGGATCTTCAGGCTCCTCATAAGGGGCTGACACCCCCGTGAATTCAGCGATCTCACCGGATCTGGCCTTCCTGTAGAGACCCTTGACGTCCCGCCTTTCGCACGTCTCAAGATCGCAACAGCAGAAGATCTCCACAAACTCGCCCCGTCTTGCCAATCCCCGGGCTGCTCTCCTGTCCGCCCGATAGGGTGATATGAAGGCCACAAGGGTGATCACCCCCGCCTCCCTGAAGAGCTTCGCCACCTCCCCGATTCTCCGGATGTTTTCTCTCCTGTCATCAGGGGAAAAGCCGAGGTCCCTGTTGAGACCCTGCCGGATATTGTCGCCGTCCAGCACGTAGGAAAGATGGCCTCTCTCAAAAAGCCTTTTCTGGACCTCATTCGCCAGGGTGGACTTCCCAGAGCATGACAGTCCGGTAAACCAAAGGGTCACCCCCTTTTGGCCGATGAGCCGCTCACGGTCGCTTTTGCCCACCGTGGCGTCTTGCCAGGTAACGTAATCACTCTTGGGCTTTCCCATCTTCACTTCCTTTTCCATCGCATCAACCGAATCCGCTCCCACACCGTTAGTAGCCTCTATACCACAGAACCAGAGGGAAAAAGAAGGCGCCAACCCCGTTTGCCGTCATATCAAGGACATCCGCCTCTCGCCACGGGAGAAAGTACTGGAGGGTTTCATTGCAGAGGCCGTAAGCAAAGGAGCTGGCAAAGGCCAGGGCCAAGGCACGACTTCTCGCCACACCCGCCTCTTTCAAGGCCATGTAGATCAGACAGGCCAGAACCCCATAGGCCAGCATGTGGAGCAACTTGTCTCCAGAGGAGAAACCTGGCGTCCTTATGTCGATCTCGCACAGGGAGAGATAGAATATCACCGCCATTGAGATCAAAGACAAAGCCAGGTAAATGTTGATTTTCGACCTGCCCAACTTCTCGGACCTCGTCTTGCAGATCTCGCCGCTCCGTAGCGGTAAAAAGACATTTTCTCCCTTGCAGATCGATCATGATACCCCCTTTTAGGCAAATGGACAAGCCGGAGGGTCTGGCAGCCGGAATTCCGTATGTGATCCGTCTATCTTCTGCAGGAAGAAGGGAGAAAAAGAGAGGCCTTGCTTCGATTTCTATTCTCCACGCCCCATGCGTCATACCATACTATCGGCGGAGTCGAGGGCAAAGGCATCTCTTGTAGGCACACGTGAAGGGAAAAACCCGGGTTTTTTTCGACCGAGAAGGATCAGAAACCCAGGGCAGTGGAGATGAAGCATCCCCTCAACTCTCCCCTGTCCGACCTCGGACCCAGAAGCTCTTCCCCGACCGCTGCCGCGGAAGTCCCGAGGACCGACGGATCCTCTATCATTCCATTGGCGAGCCCATCGTCGTCTCCGCTACCACCGTCGACAAGGGTGAGAGTCACCCTGTCCCGGGATGGATCGAACAGGGCGTAGTCGTTGTAGTCATACCACCCGGTGAGGGTGCTGTGCTTGTACCATCCGTACCCTTCAGGAATCGGAGCTGACAGATAGAAGGTGATCACCATGGTGCCACCCGTCGAATCCGCCCTAAGTTTCAGGTCTATCAGGCCGTAGATCATGTCCGCCGGTCTGTTTCTCGTGTCGGTGATGGTGGAAGGATCTCTAGGGTACAGGGCCACGCAGTTACCTCCGCTTTCAACCTTGATACCGAAAGGATCGCCCTTTGATGAGAAGGTCGTAATCACATCCTCTGGAAATCCGGTGATGCCGTTGTCCTCCACCGCTACAGAAGCTGTGTCACTGCTCTGAAGCCCACCCCTGTCGGTGACTCTGATCCGGAATGACAGGACAGTCCCTCCCCGATCAACCGGTGGAGTGACAAATGTGGGCCTGGCCGTGGCAGGGTCCGAGAGAGTGACCGGAGTCCCGCCTATCTGTTCCCACAGATACGAGGCTATCCCGTCGTCCGAATCCGAGGAG